>JAQVEY010000132.1 GCA_028697515.1 Bacteroidales bacterium
TGGAGGAGAAATAATCATGACACAGGTAAATATAAAATTAACAAAAGCATATTTTCAAATTGATGGGCCAGTAAAATGGTGTGCCGGTTGTGGTGCTTATCCTATTCTCGCTGCTGTTCAGAAAGCATTACCCGAAATTCCAGGGGTTACAAAATAAAATGTAGTCTTTGTTTCTGGTATTGGTTGTTCTTCAAGATTTCCATATTATATGGAAACTTATGGTTTTCATTCATTACATGGAAGAGGAGCTGTAATTGCTTCCGGAATAAAAGCTGCACGACCTGATCTTAATGTATGGCTTACAACCGGCGATGGAGATTCAATGGCTATTGGTGGGAATCATTTTATTCACATGATTCGCCGTAATATTGATATTAATGTTATTATTTTCAATAACAGAATATATGGATTAACCAAAGGTCAATATTCTCCGACAACACGTTTTGGTACTGTAACAAAATCTTCACCTGATGGAACTATTGAAAAACCTTTTGAACCAGGAGAATTGGTTATGGGTGCTCAGGGAACATTCTTTGCCAGAGTAATTGATAAGGAACCTAAGGGAATGGAAGAAGTTTTTATTGACGCAGGTAAACATAACGGTACATCTATTATCGAAGTTTTGCAAAATTGTGTAATATTTAATGATGCAACTCATGAAATAATCGTTGGCAAAGACGTTCGTGATGACAGAGTGATTTTGTTAAAACATGGTGAAAAAATGATCTTTGGAAAAGAAGCTAATAAAGGTTTGGTTTTTGACGGTAATGATTTAAAGGTTGTAACAATTGGAGAGAATGGAATTACTTTAGATGATATATTAGTTCACGATAAAACTACTAAAAATCCAAATATGCATTATATGCTTGCTAGGATGAATTATCCTGAATATCCCGTTGCAATAGGTGTTATACGTTCGGTAGAGCAAGATACATATGATGACTTGCTTACAGCGCAAGTGAATCACGCAGTTGAAAATGCAACAATTAGAACTACTACAGAACTATTAAACAGTGGAAAAGTATTTGAAATTAAATAAAATTTATAATTGGTAATAAAAAAAGCGGGTTAACCCGCTTTTTTTATTGAATACCTTCAGTAGTAACGTTTCGATCTATTTTTCCAATTAACCCTTGTAAAACATTTCCAGGACCAACCTCTACGAAGTGTTTCGCGCCGAATTTTATCATGTTTTCAACCGAGGCAGTCCATCTTACAGGACTAGTAAGTTGTTTTATCAGATTTTCCCTTATTGTTTCAGGATTCAAATTCGGTTGTCCATTAACATTTTGAAAAATCGGACAAATTGGGGTATTAAAATGTGTTTCATTTATCGCAATACTTAACTCTTCACGAGCCGGTTCCATAAGTGGGGAATGAAATGCTCCTCCAACAGGCAATTTAATTGCTCTTTTTGCACCAGCTTCTTTCATTTTTTCCATGGCGAGGTCTATACCAGCATTCGAGCCTGATATAACAACCTGTCCAGGAGAATTGTAATTCGCAGCAACAACAATGTCATCTATTTCTTTACAAATACGATCAATGATTTCTGCGTCTAAATTAAGAATTGCGGCCATTGAAGACGGATTTTTTTCACATGCTTTTTGCATTGCCATTGCACGCTTGTATACCAGTTTAAGACCATCCTCAAAGTTTAAAGCTTCCGCTGCTACAAGTGCAGAGAACTCCCCTAAAGAATGTCCGGCAACCATTCCTGGTATAGGTTTCTCGTTCAAGCACATATATGTAATAACCGAATGAAGAAAAATTGATGGTTGGGTAACTTTGGTTTGTTTTAAATCATCATCAGTTCCATTAAAAATAATGTCTGTAATTCTATATCCTAAAATTTGATTTGCTTTTTCGAAAAGCTCTTTTGCTTTTGAATTTGTGTCGTAGAGTGGTTTACCCATCCCGACAAATTGGGATCCTTGTCCCGGAAATACATAAGCTTTCATAGTTTTAAATTTGGTTAAACTCTATTTCTGTCAATTAATGATAAAAATTCTTTTCTGGTAGTGTCTTTTAAAAAAGCTCCTGTAAAATCTGAAGTCGTTGTAATTGAATTTTGCTTTTGAACGCCACGCATTTGCATACACATATGGTGTGCTTCGATAACAACGGCAACTCCAAGCGGATTTAAAGTATTCTGAATACAATCTTTTATTTGAGTTGTCAATCTTTCTTGTATTTGTAATCTGTGAGCAAAAACATCTACAATTCGTGCAATTTTACTTAATCCGGTAATATAATGATTAGGTATATAAGCAATATGCGCTTTCCCATAAAACGGAAGCATGTGATGTTCGCATAAACTATACAATTCAATGTCTTTTACAATTACCATTTGTCGGTAATCTTCTCTAAACATAGCTGACTTTAATATTTTTTCGGGATTCATGTTATAACCCTGAGTTAAAAACTGCATTGCTTTAGCAACACGTTTTGGCGTTAGAATCAAACCTTCACGATTATTATCTTCTCCCAGCAAAGAGATAATTTCTGAATATAATGCAGCTATTTTCTCAGTTTTTTCCTTATCAAATTTTTCGGTTTTCACATAACCGCCGTTTTCAGGATTATTTAATGAGTCTACCATTTAATAAAATTTTTGCAAAGAAAATAAAAATTCCTGAAATTTAGACTATTTTTGTTCAAACTGGTGAAATGAAGATACTCATTATAACTGCAACTCTAATAGAAGCTGAAAAACTTATTGAATTTCTGAAGCTTAAAAAACAATCGGAATACTTGTATTCATCAGAGACATATAAAACAAATTTACTTATTACGGGAGTTGGAATTCCTGCAAGTCTGTTTTCGATGTTTACTCATAACAAAATCGGCAGCTATGATTTTATAATTAATTGTGGTATTGCCGGTAGTTTTAATGATAAACTGCAAATTTGTTCTGTTGTTAATGTATTTACTGATAGCTTTGGAGATATTGGTTTTACTACTTCTGATGGATATAAAAATGTTTTTGAATCGAAATTTAACGATAAGTTTAACAATTTTTTTAATAAGGGTTTAATTTACAATACCTCAGATTATCCGGCATTTTTTAGAGATTTACAAAAGACCAAATCAGTTACAGTTAATATCCCAGAATCGAAAAGTTATCCTGATACAGATATGGAAACTATGGAAGGTGCTGCATTTATGTTAGTCTGTAAACACTTTAAAAAGAACTTCATTCAGATACGTGGGGTATCAAACATTATCGGAAAAACAAAAAGACAAGACTGGAATTTTGAAGATACGATAAATAATTACAGCAAAATCATTTCGGAATTTGTGTCAAATTTTGCTACAAGCTAAAAAAAATGCAAATTTGTTTGGAAATATGAAATAATGTTTCTATATTTGGAAACATTATTGATTTTTATTCGTTTAACTTATGGAATTTGATAAACCGATTAAAGTAATTTTTCTTCCACAGGCTGAAGAATTTGCAGATCAATTAGATAAAAAGTCGAAACAAAAGCTTTTTGCTGCAATTAGAAAAGTCAAAGAAAGAGTAATTGGACAATGGTTTACTAAATTGAAAAGCAGTGATGGAATATATGAGTTTCGTTTCGATAAAAGTAATAAATTTTACAGGCTTTTTGCTTTTTGGGACACAGAAGAAGAAATCGAAACGCTTATTGTAAGCACACATGGAATTGAAAAGAAAACAAATAAAACTCCACCTGCAGAAATAGCGAAAGCTGAAAGGATAAAGAAAGATTATTTTGAAGAAAAAAGAAAAAATAAATAATTATGACAACAAAAAAATATACAACATCCGAAGAACTTGAAGATAAGTACTTTGGAAAACGAGGTACCCCCGAAAGAGAAGAATATGAATTCGCTTTGAATATGGAAATACTGGGCGAAAAAATTAAACAGATTAGAAAACAAAGACATCTAACTCAAGAAGAATTAGGAAAACTAATCGGTGTCCAGAAAGCACAAATCTCAAAGTTGGAGAAGGGCACCAGCAGCGCAACGATTGCAACAATTACTAAAATTTTCAGGGCGCTTCAAACGAAAGTCAAGTTACATATTGAATTTGATGATGAATCAGGTCTAATTCTCTCTTAAAAAAGTCAAGTATCAACCGAGAAGAACTAAAACGAGGTAAATGAAGCTTTCACTTGCAATATCATCATGTCCGAACGACACTTTTATGTTCGATGCTTTGATAAATAATAAAATTGATGTCAAAAATTATAATTTCGACCTAATTATTGCAGATGTAGAAGAATTAAATAAACTTTCGCAGAAGGCCGAAACTGACATCAGCAAGATGAGTTTTCATAATTTCTTTAAAGTTGAAGACAAATACCAGATGCTCACTTCTGGTGCAGCATTAGGGAAGAATTGCGGACCGCTGATAATCAGTAAAAGAAAAATTTATCCCGACGAACTTAGCGATTGCCGAATCGCCATCCCCGGAGAGTCAACTACTGCTAATCTTTTAATGCAAATATTCTTTCCACAGGCTATAAACAAACAAATTTACCTTTTTTCAGATATTGAAGACCTTGTTTTATATAACGAATGTGATGCAGGACTCGTAATTCATGAAACCAGATTTACATATCAAAAACGAGGCTTAAAACTTATTGCTGATTTGGGTAATTTGTGGGAAGGAAAATATAGATTGCCTATTCCTCTTGGAGGGATTGCTATTAAAAGGAGTTTGTCCGAACATGTAAAAACGGATATAAATAAAATTGTCAGAAACAGTATCGAATATGCTTTTGCAAATCCGAGTTCTGCAATGGATTTTATGAAAAACAATGCAGTAGAGCTTGAGGACGATATTTTGCAGAAACATGTGAACTTATACGTTAACGATTATTCAATTGATTTAGGTGAGGATGGAAGAAAATCTGTTGAAAAACTTAAGGAAGTCCATGGTGAGATAAATCAGAAAGATTTATCGGGGGAAAAACTATTCGTAGAATAGACCATATAGGACACATTTGCATATTGCTGCTGCTTGAAAAATATTTAAATAATTAATACGTTATGTTGATAAACTTATGCTATTTTTATAAATATTTAATCGTTGTGATATGAAGAAATTGTTTTTTATTGTGCTGTTTTTAGGTTTTGCATTAATTTATGCCAAAGCTCAGGAAAAAGAATATATTGGTGTGGGATGGCAGTTGCATGGGACTGACAGTTTAAGAAGTTTCTCAATTTATACTGACGACAACGACAAAGCTTTTTTGAAGTTAAGTTCTGTTTTCGGTAAACCTGTCGAAGAAAGAGCGGGCAGTATATTATGGAAAAATGTCAGTATAGAGGGAATAGATTTTCCTGTTAATGTGTTAATAATTGATGGATTTGTTTCAACGCCTGTAAAAATTACTACCTATAAAACTTTTAGTACCTACGAACAGAAAAATGAAATATTAAGCAATCTTAAAGAATACGAAAGTAGGCTTACTAAATTGACAGTGTTGAATGAAAACAATGATAATATTGTAAAAAATCCCGAATTGGAAAAAATAGTTTTCAACTACTTTAAAAAAATACTTGCAGATTTGTAGTTTCAATGTGTTTTATGGCATTCTTAACAAGGGTTTTGTCATGATTTTTGCCACCTCAACTCCGTTCGGTGATCGCAAAAATACACGCCAAAACCCCTATAACTATTAACAAATATCAGAAGTAATACCTTAATCCAACATTAAACCCATAATGACTAATCGGAGTGTCTGCAAAAACATAAGTATAGGATAACTCTGCTTTTACTTTCAGTCCCTCCATTAAATCATTGTTAAACAAAAGCCCTACGACAGGACTAAATCCAAAACCATTTTGTGTATAATCAGGTAAATCAAGTAGCATTTTCCATCTTTCTTCGAAAAACCCCCCACCGACACCTATAAATGGTTGAACAGATTTATTGAAAAACCGATATTCGGCAAAAGCTTTTAACCCATATAATGAGTAATTATCTACAATTGCAACAAATCTACTATAATGAATATCCAAACCAATATCCAGTTTTTCTTTTACGCAATAACCCCCGTACATATTTATACCACCACCAAAATCTCTTTGAGCAGACGATTTATGCGGGAATAAAAGATTTGCACCTACACCGGTAAAAATTTGTGCATTTGTAAAAAATGAGAATAAACAAAAAATAACAATAACAATAATTTTTTTCATAAGTTCTTAAAATTTAAAACTGTAAGCAATAGATGGAAAAAAGCTAAACAAGCTACGCTGCATTAGTTTCATGTTCCCATAAATTGTATGGTTCCCAATACCGCCATTTTCTGCGACAATGATGTATTCTGATTCCCGTTCATAGTAATAATAATAAGGATTTTGCCTGTTATAAACATTAAAAATACTTATATTCCAAGTGCGTTCACCCCATTCTGTCTTTTTAGTGAAATTGGCAGAAATATCAAGTCTGTGATAATCCCTCATTCGAAATGAATTCTTTTCACCATAAACAAAAATATCCTGATCGTTAATAAAATAATGCTCAGTTGCTAAAGTAATTGGATAACCGGTCCCATAAGTCCAGGTTGCAGACAGTGTGATATTTTCTTTAAGTCTGTGATTTATTACAACACTAAAATCCAATAATCTGTCGTAGGTGTATGGATATGGGTTACCATTATTGATATTTTCGAATTGTCTTTCGGCTTTTGACAAGGTAGCACCAACCCAACCAGTAGTTTTGCCGGTTAATTTTTGCAAAAACAATTCAACGCCATAATTTTTTCCACTACCATTTGTTTCAATTACATTTTCCCAGGAATCAAGATTGCC
>JAQVEY010000133.1 GCA_028697515.1 Bacteroidales bacterium
AGAATAAATTCATTGCTTTATCATCTTATAAATTTCAAAATAAACGCAAAAGCAATGAAGAAATAGAAAAATATTTAAAAAAAGAAAATCTTTTAGGAAAGAACTTTAATTTAATTTCTCTTGTTAGTTCAGATTCTCGCCAGACTATTGTACCTGACGTATTGTTCAGTCCAGGTTCGGAGAAAAGTATTTGGGAACTTAATTTTGAACCAGATGAATCTTGTACAGTACTTTATTCTCATTTGGAGAAATCAGAAAACTTCGTACTCTTTGCTATAAACACTAACTTACATGATAAAATAAAATCATTGTTTCCGAATTCTAAACTAATCCCATCATCCCATTCATTTATTGAATCACATTTCACAAGAAATATACTCGAGGAGAACCAGACTAATGCAAAGGTATATGTTCAGGTCTTTGATAACTACTTCGAATTGTTGGTTTTAAATAAATCTGGTATTAAATTATTTAATGTTTTTAGCTACTCAACAAGTAATGATGTTTTGTATTTTATAATTAATGTATTTGATAAGTTAAAATTATCACAAGCTGATACAGAACTTGTATTTTCAGGTTTTATAGATTCTGATAATTCAGCTATTATTAATTTAAAGAAATTTGTTTCACAGGTATATCTTGAATCACAAAATACAGATTATAACTATTTCTATCGTTTTCAAGAAATAGCTCCCCATTATTTTTATAATTTTTTAAATATTTAACATGAGAATAATAGGGGGTAAGTATCGAGGAAAATTATTCAATCCTCCTTCTAATTTTAAAGCCAGACCAACAACCGATTTTGCTAAAGAGGCTTTGTTCAATATTTTTAATAATATGTATAATTTCGAGAATATCAACGTACTCGACCTTTTTAGTGGTACAGGTAGCATATCCTACGAATTTATTAGCAGAGGAGTAAAGTCTCTTGTTGCAGTTGAAAGTAATTTTAATAATGCAAAATTTATTGAAAAACAATTAGAAAATATAGTTCATGACAATGCAGTTGTAATTAAATCGGATGTTTTCAGATATCTTAATTCATGCAACAAAAAATTTGATCTTGTTTTTGCAGATCCACCTTATGATTTGTTAAATATTGAAGAAATATATCATTCTATATTTAAAAATGGAATCTTATCCAATGCCTCATTACTTGTCATAGAACATTCCGACAAAAATGATTTTTCAAAATTCCCATATTTCAGTATGACCAAGAAATATGGATCGGTACATTTTAGTTTTTTTGAAACAGAAGATTAAATTAGAAAAATCCTATTATTGCCTCTTTAATAAAGATAAAAGCAATAAAGCATGAAACTATAATTTTTAGCACAACTCCAAACATCAAACCCAGAAAAGAACCTAATGCTGCTTTTAATGATTTTTCGAATTTAGCATTATCACTGTTATCTTTTTTATGGTGATAGTGAAATAGCAACTCGCCTACTAGAGCTCCAATAAAAGGTCCTACAAATATACCAATAGGTGAAAAAAATAGCCCAACAATAAGTCCCAGACCACTTCCACGAGTTCCCCATTTTGAGCCGCCAGCTTTTTTTGTTCCCCATACAGGCACAATATAATCTAATACGGTTGCTACTATTGCTAATATCGCAGTTAATATCAAAGTGAAAGTCGTAATGTCTGCTTTTGTGGTAAAATGTAATAATAATAAACCAATGTAACTCAATGGCGGACCTGGAATCACTGGCAAAATACAACCGATGAGTCCGGCAATTATAAAAACTAGGCCAATTATTAATAATGTAATATCCATATTATTCAGTTTGTTCTTTTAACTTACGGGTAACTTCTTTATCAATGTCTTCTTTCGAGATTTCTATGGCAATATATGACTTATACATTCCTTTTTTTACAATAGTTTTAGAACAAACAATGTTGATGTTATTAAGTATTGTTTTACGAATAGTAACAATTTTATTTTCATACTCAGGATCTTGAAGAAATGTTTGATGGCCATATTTGCTTACGATATAATTATCAACATTTTCGGCAATGTCAGCTTTTGCCATGTGTAGTGCTTTTTCTTCTGCAAATTGTTCATTAACACTGCTCGATTCGGAATATGACCTGAATGTTACATCGTCGCTACTGTAACTTTTACAAGGGTTCTTATACAACAAACTGCATGATTGCAAAATAAGAACAGATATAACAGCTATAAAGATTATTTTCATCTCTTTCATTTTTATAATTAATATTGATTTGCAATAATTATGCTTAGTTTTTGAATTTTATAATTTTCTTACATTTTCGGTAATTACCCAACCTTGTTTGCCGTCTGCAAGTTTTACGTTATACCATAAGTTTAAAGAATCAGTTATCTCTACTTTTAGCCCTTCGTTAACTTCAAATAAATTTGTGCTTTCATCTGAAGGCGCCGATTTAACTAAACTCGTTTCGAAGATAATAGCATATTTGTTATCGGTAATCATCTTTGCCTGTCCTATAGAAAAAATAAGACTGAAAACTGAAAAAATGAACATTATAATTGCTGAGTAAAATCCCGTTTTTCGAAGAATAATTCTTTTCGAAAACAGATAAAGCGAAATTGTTCCCAAACAAATTATAAAAAAGATAATACTTAAAATTGCCCACTTGTCAGTACTATTTATAGATACAATACTTTTGTACCACCGTAAATAAAAAACTTCTGGAACAATTTCTGTCTTGTTTCTAATTTTAGAATTCGCTATTTTTAAATTATGCTGTATGTCTTCGTCAGAGGGGTTTAGGATGCTTGCTTTTTCATAAAAATATATACTGTTGGCCAAGTCCCCCAAATTGTAATAGCAATTTCCCATATTATAAAACAGATCTGCCGAATAATAGGACTTTTCGTATATTTCCTCATAAATTGTTAATGCTTTTTCAAAATCTGAGTTTAGATAATAAGTCATTGCAGAATCAGACTTTGTATTAATATCATTCGCAAAAATATCCGACACAATAATCAGAAGCAATAATGTGATTGTAAGGTTCTTCATATATTTTGACTTTGACATTTTTTTTCTTAATTATATTAGACTTTTAAATTTTTCTCAAGTTCTTCAATAATATCAACAGCTTCTTTATAGATATACGATAATTCTGTTTCTTTAGAATTGGGCGAGAAGTGAGCATATTCGCATTTGTCAATTATATCAATTAATTTAATGCTAAGTGCTTTATCAGTTTTAATAGCTTCCATCACAATTAATATTTTGTCTTTTGTTAAGTCTGCCACAGCAATACCAAGCCTGTCTCCTGCATATCCCCACAAAGCTGAGATAATTTCTTTATAAAATTCAGCTTTATTATTTTGGACCATAAATTTCTTTGCTTTTTTAAGTCTTTTTCTGGAAACCTTTCCGGCATGCTTTATTTTCATCATTGCAATGTCCGCATTTTCTTTTATTTTTTTTCTTAAGAAGATTACTAATAGAATAAAAACAATTAATGGAAAGATGAAATAAAATATAAAGAAACCATCTGTAATAATCGGCATGTAATTTTGTGTAAGATTAAGGTCTTTGTTTTTAATGAATCTTATTTCTTCATCGCCAATGTACTCTATACTTTTCTGAGAATAAACATAATCAGTTTCCCCGAATTTTGTGTCATTCTCATCTTTTCTTACTGCAAGATTGATGTCGTTGGTACTTATTGTCTTGTATTGTTTTGAGTTAGAATCAAAATACTGAAAGTTTATTTTACCTAGTTTAAAAATTCCTGGGTATCGCGGAATTACCGTAAATTCCCATGATTTTGAGCCATTCACTCCGGCAGTTGATACATTTGTATTATCATAGGACACAGGTTCGTAAACTTCAAATTCCTTTGGCCATACAATATCTGGAATTTCAATCATGTTGAAGTTCCCCGTACCACTAAGTATCAGTTTGAAGGTCACAGCATCGTTTATATTTACAGTGTCTGCAGATTGCGTCATTTTAATATTAAATGTCCCAATTGCTCCACTAAAATCATCTGAGGCAGGTGGAAGGTTTTTGACACTGATATTTATTTCTGGAGATTTAATTTTTCGCTGCACAGTTTCGTAATAACCATAAAACTGTGCCCAAAAATTATTTCCACCCGAAACGGCTTGTCGTACCTGACAATCAGCTTCACATGATTCTATTACAATATTGCCTGAATATCTGGGATACAATATGTATCTTTTAATTAGTGCAACATTATACGTTTGTCCGTTGAAAGTTTCTCTAGTGAAATTTAATCTTGTCGCAGATTCCAATTCCTCAGCATAAAAATCATCAAAAGAGGGAAATATTATTTAGTTAACTCCTGAAAGATCAACTTTAGTGTATATTTTTATAGCCACATTTATAGGCTCTCCCTTATAAATACTTGTTTTGTCTGCAATTACTCTGATAAATAAATCCTCGTTTGTTATTTCTTTTGGAGTATTACTGACTTGCGGCTGAGTTTCATTATAAAAATCGGCAAAAGGATCGTAAACATTGTTTCGTCTGTTGTTTTGAGCTTGAACTGGATCTTTTTGCACTTCTATAGTTACAGCGTTTGATGTGTAGTCTTTTCCATCTATACTAACAGTACCCCCAGTAATAGTAAATTTACCTACCGACTTAGGCTGAAATGTATACGTATAGGTATATGTATTTGATTGAGAATATTGACCGTTTACTATTTGTACATTTTGACTTGTTGAAACAGAAGGTCCGCTAACTAACTTAAAATCTGATGAACTTCCTGGTTTAATGTTTGAACCTTGTTTGTTTAGACTATATTTGACCTGAAAATTCTGATTTAATCCAACCTTGTTTGGCCCAGTTGCTTTAAAACTAAGCTCCTGAGATAATCCCCATAAACTTATAAAACCGATTAGTAAAATTAGTATTGTTCTCTTCATATCTGTCAATTTTCGGCTTACAAATTTAAAAAAATCACTTTAATTTACAATTATTATTAACACCATTTTTTGTTTTACAGCCTTTTAACGTAACATATTTTAAGATGTTTTTATTGTATCTTAAAAAAAAGTTAAAAAATCATAAAATATTTTCTAATTTTATCACAAAGTCAAAGTTGTAAAAAAATGAACGATTTTACTCTCGATTCACTCGCTAAGTTATTTGCTTTAGCTGCCAACAGACAAAGCGAAGAAAATTCGGATAGATTTGTAAATGTTTTTAAGTTGTTTTTGTCTGCAGAAATAGAAGATAAATTTATTGATGATTATGTAGATATATTTGTTAAATACTTACAAGACTTTAGCTCAGCTTCATCAAAAAAAAGAGTATCCTTAAATTCGGTCAAGTTAATTAAAATATGTGAAGATATAAGAGTAAATCTATCAATAACAGAACGCTTAATTATTATTTATTATTTAATCGTTCTAATAGAAGAAACAGGTTTTTCTGATATCTCCAGAGCTTTTACAGAATTAATTTCTGATATGTTTGGAATATCTCACGATTTGTATTCTAATCTTAGTGATTTTATTAGTAATAATAAGGGTGGTAAGTATCAAGTCCTATTTAATGACAGAACTCGTATCGCAGAAGTATTAATAACCGATTTAGATATTATTTTTATTAAACCGCTTGTAAATGATTTGAAACTGAATGATAGAAATATTAAATCAGATAATGTGGTTTATATGTTGAAAGACTCAGTACTTGTTTTTAAAGATATTAAGAAGTTCTTTTATCCTGAATTGTATCTACTCGCAGAAAATAACAAACATACAGGCACAGACAAGTTTTATCTAAAAATTCGTGACATAGAATTAGTTAAGAAGAATAAACAGATATTACATAAGACCTCAGTTGATTTTTGTAGTGGAGAACTAATTGCTGTAATAGGAAAAAGTGGTAGCGGGAAAACTAGTTTTTTACGAAGTGTTGCGGGATTAGAAAAGAAGGCGAAAGGCAAAGTTTACTTTTTAGGAAATAATTCAAATCATGTATTAAATAAGGCATTTGTCCCTCAGAATAACGATTTTATTCCATTATTTTCGGTCGAAGAACATTTGATACATAGATGTGATTTTTTGCAATTTTCTTCTGATAAGCTCAATCAAATGATTACTGAAGTTCTTGTTGACACAGGGCTAAGCGAAGAAAGAAAGCAGATAGTTTGTAAAAGTGATAAATCGACTTATCAATTGTCCGGTGGTCAGCAAAAAAGGTTAGGTATAGCGATGGAATTATTAAATCAACCTGATGTGCTTTTTTTGGATGAGCCCACTTCTGGATTATCTTCTGAAGATTCTTATAAAATAATTACACTTTTGCGTTCGATTGCTAATCAAAACAAAATTATTATTGCCTCGATACATCAGCCCGATTTTAATATTTTTATGATGTTTGATAAGGTATTGATAATTGACGAAGGTGGTTATCCTATTTATTTCGGCACTCCAGCAGAATCTGTTGATTATTTTAGAAAAATGCTTGCAAAAGTTGATAAAAACACCTTGATAGAAACAAAGTACAATCCTGCAGTTTTGTTAAAAATGATTGAAGAAAGACATTTTGATGAAAATGGTATTGCAATTGGTCAGCGAAAGATGATGGCATCTGATTATTATCAAGGTTTTATCAATAATAGTCGATCAGAAATAAAAGGAGATAAATTACAAACCACTAAAACAAATAAACAAAACAATTTGATTTCATTTTTTAATCAGTTAAAATTTAGTTTTAGCGTTGATTTAAAACAA
>JAQVEY010000134.1 GCA_028697515.1 Bacteroidales bacterium
CATAGTATATTTTTACCTTGCAGAACTTAACCCGAAAGGATATTTTATCATAAGTGCTGATGATGAATTGCCCCCAGTTATTGCTTATTCATTCGAAAACAACGCAGACATCCAAAGCCCATTGACGAATTTTTTCATTTACGACATTAAAACAAGGATAGAAGCAGTTAAATATCTTCCTGAAGACATTATTTCTAAAAGACAAGAAATGTGGACACAGTATTTATTCAATGATTTAACCCGAGACCCCGAATTCGAGCAGTGGCCCGAAGAAGGAACAACTTCAACAGGAGGCTGGCTTGAATCTTCGTGGAATCAAGGAGCTCCGTGGAATGCTATGTGTCCGATGGATCTAGTAACATCATCTCGTTCATATACAGGATGTCCTGCAACTGCTATGGCAATGATTCTAAATTTTCACAAAACAACAAATGAGCTATTTTTAACTGATGATGACGATTACAATCACAATTATGCAGGCAGAAATTTTATAATTGACGATGACTGGGAAACAATAAATTTTCCATCCTTCCCTGCCCTTAACTTATTTCTGGCAACTGTAAATGAACATTGGGAAAATGCTGAAGAATTGACAAACGAAGATATGGCGGCTTTATCTTTTGCTTGTGGAGTTATTGCTCATCAGGTTTATACTTCTGAAGGATCGGGTACTTTTTCAGTATCTCAGGCTTATGATGCCTACATGCGTTTAGGATGTTCAACTGCATTATTATATACCGAAAGCGACGAAGAACTATTCCCTACTCTAATACTCAATATGCAGCATGCTCTACCTGCTCATCTTGCAATTGTTGATGAAGCCTGGTCAATGGGACACAATATCGTTGTTGATGGCTATAACACAGACAACTACTTTCATATCAACTTTGGTTGGGGAGGCACTTATAACGGATGGTATCTGGTTCCTGACGAAATGCCATATAGTATGACTGTAATTGAAGGATTAATTGTTGATATTTTTAAAGACAACTCATCTGAATACAATGTTTCTCAATCGAAATCTGAAATTAGTATATTCCCTAATCCGTCAGAAAGTACTTTATTTCTAAACTTAAATGGACAACAGGCTAACATTATTGAAATATTTGACAATACAGGAAGAGTGATAAAATACAAAAATAGTTTTACTGACCAATCCCAAATTGACATACAAGAACTTAACAGCGGAAGTTATTTTATAAGAATTATCTTTGACGACAGAAGTATTTTCAATTCAGGCTTTATTAAACTTTAAATTAGTTATGACAAAACGAACAGCATTAATTGCAGGATCAACGGGCCTTGTTGGAAATATTTTATTACATAAACTTTCAGAATCAGGATTGTACGATGAAGTAATATCTATAGTAAGAAAACCCGCTGAAACAAGTCTGCCAAATGTTAAAGAAGAAATTGTTGATTTTGAGAAGCTGGAAGAATATCAAACTAGTGAATACTCATGCTGAAATAATTCCAGTTAATGAGATTTAATAATTTTTCAAAAAAAATTGAAAAAAAATTAGCACTTATAAAAGCTTATTTAAAAATATATGGTAAATTGTAAGCAATTTGTTATAAATAATATTAGTCTTTATAATTGATGAAAAATAATTGTACCAATATTTTAAAAATGATATTTATAAAATCAATCATCCTATCTGTTTTTATAATTCATTTTTCTATTTCAAATGCTCAAATTAATGAGGTTTTTAATATCTCTAATGATGTTAATCCTGAAAATTTTGATAGCGGGACTAAGCCATATTACTGGAATGACGGAATTTTAGTTTTAGGATTTTGCTATGATGCAGAATTAATATACGAGGGACTTGCACTGTCATTTTATGACACATTAGGGAATGTAGTTTGGAACAAAGTTTATATTATTGAAGAAGTGGGTCATCTTCAGGGAAATGATATTTGCTTTTTTGATAATTCATCATTTTATGTTACTGGAATTACACTTAAAGATACAATAAATGAAACGGATATGTTTATTGCAAAGTTTAATGCACACGGTGATAGCATCTATTTTAAATATTTCCGGAACACTATGTACACATTCCCTTTCCAAATTTTTGCGTATGCACAAGACACCCTTTTAGTTTTTAGTGCTGAAAAAAACCATTCTGACGATGTATATGTTCGCAACACTTTTACAAGATTTGATACATTTGGTAATATTATTTCAGTTCAAAGCACAGAATTATCATTAGAAACAGGAAAACAGATTTTGTTAGGAGAAAATTATATTTATTTAGGAGGTAATCGAAGAACTTCGGCTACCGATAATTTTAATGTAAAAGCTTTTGTTAAAGTATTGGATTATGATTTAAACTATATTGGCTATATGGTACCTCCATATATATTGAACTCTTGGTTTGTTGGGCTAAATTTAATCAATAGCAAAGTTTACTTAACATCTTTGGAAGAACATAGCTATTATTTTTACGATCAAGTCAGAGTGACTAAATTTTCAGACATTAATACTCCCGGACGCGACACTTCTGCTTTGGTTGGTCCTCAGGATCCTTATGCCGTTGTTTACAGAGCTGTTAGTAATGGTTGTACTTTCATTATCCAAATGGATTCATTATATTTTTTTGATCTGGATTTGAACTATATATGTTCAAAATCTTTAAATACTCCACTAGGTGAATATAGTGGCTTGTCTGATATGTGTTTGACTAACAGTAATAAAATAATCGGCACAGGCAAAAGTCAACCAGAAGATATTGCAAGCACAAGCAATCACTGGGTATTTCTTACTGTTCCCTTTACCGATTTTCTTTGCGAAAATTGTCCAACAAATATTGAATTCATATATGAGGCAGATGAAGTAAATTTTGAAGTCTATCCAACTATTTTTAATTCTGAAATAACTGTAACTGATAAAAACTGTAGTGGAAGATTGTCAAATATCCAGATATATAATTCTCTGGGAATTTGCGTTTATGAGGGGCAATTTGATTGCAGTACAACAATTTATTGTAGCGAATTCGAATGTGGCACATATGTTTTGAGTATTTATGATGGTATTAATAATACAACCCAAAAGATAATTAAAATTGAATAAAACTAATTTTAATATTAATGTAAATAATTGATAATTACAATTATTTGGAAAGGTAAACATTTCACATTCAATAAAAAATATCAACTTGTTGAATCTCAAAACTTAGCACAAACAATGTTAAAGAATTGTTTCGAGAATATATCAGGAGTAAATATTTTTGAAAACGATAAGTTCTTTTAATCGCTACTTTACTAACGCATTATACAAAATCTCCAAAGGGTGCAAAGCCTTAACCCCTGTCCCATCTTCGATATGACAACGACAACTTGTTCCTACAGCACAAATAATTGTATCCTCCTCAGCTTTTCTAATGTCAGGGAATAAAACCATTTCTCCAATTTTCATCGAAAGATCATAATGTTCTTTTTCGTACCCGAAGGATCCTGCCATACCACAACAACCGCTTGGGATCTCGCTAACAGAATAATTTTTTGGTAAAGACAAAATTTGTTTTGTATATTTTGTTGTAATCAGCGATTTTTGCTGACAATGACCGTGGAATCTTATTTTCTCAGGTTTATCAGTAAATAAGTCGGAGTTTATGTTCCCTGCCTCAATTTCTGCAGCAATAAATTCGTCAAATAACAAACTATTCTTTGCCAGTTCTTTTGCAGCAACTTTATTTTCTGATGATACCAAATCGGGATATTCGTCTCGGAAACTCAAAATTGCAGAAGGTTCAATACCAACAAGAGGAGTTTCGTTCGTAATTATATCTTTTAATAATTCTATATTTTTATTTGCAATTTTTTTTGCAGTTCTGATTAACCCTTTGCTTAACCAGGTGCGACCACTTTCGTATGTTTTTGCAATTTTTACCGAATATCCTAATCTTTCAAACAGTAGAATTGCTTTTATGCCGATATCGCTTTCGAGATAATTTGTAAATTCATCATTGAAAAAATAAATTGTCTTTTTTGAAGTCTCTGATTTTATCTGATGTTTCTTGAAATAAGTATTCAGATTTTGTTTACTCATCAGAGGAATATTTCGATCCGGAGTAAATCTTATAATTCTTTTAATAATGTATGAAGAAAACTTCCATTTTAAGAAGAAATTTACCAAACCCGGCATAAACGAAAAAGTCTTATGCACACGTGGCAAATATCCAACAGCACGCGTTCTAAGCGGTATTCCATTTGCATCATAATAATGCTGAAGAAACTCCATTTTCAGTTTTGCGACATCAACCCCCGAAGGACATTCAGATTTACAAGCTTTGCAAAGCAGACATAAATCCAGAACTTCGTATATTTCTTTATTATTGAAAGCATCTTTAACTTCACTGCCGGAAATTATCTCCCTCAGAATATTTGCACGTGCTCTTGTAGAATTTTTCTCATCTTGTGTAGCTTGAAAGCTGGGGCATAAGGTGCCTCCCATTAGTGCAGATTTACGACAATCCCCTGAACCGTTGCATTTTTCAGCGGTTCTTAAATAACCGCCGTTTGCCGAAAAATCAAAAACAGAATCAATTTCTTTTGTTTTTTGTCCGGGATTATATCTCAATCCCGTATTCATTTTCGGAGTATTTACAATTTTATTCGCATTAAAAACAGCCTTGGGATCCCATAGATTTTTGATATCAATAAACAAATTATAGATTTTATCTCCCATCATCAAAGGAATAAATTCCCCTCTCAGACGACCGTCACCATGTTCTCCACTTAAAGAACCACGATATTTTTTTACGATTTTTGCAGTTTCTTCAGCAATAGTATGAAAAAGTTCTACATCATTCGGATCTTTCAAATTCAGTACAGGTCTTAAATGCAATTCTCCTGTCGCAATATGAGCATAATACACACAATCGAGTCCGAGTTGTTTTAATAAAGCCTCAAAATCATCCATATATGCAGGCAAGTCTTCCGGACGAACAGCAGTATCTTCAACAACCGGAACAGGTTTGGCATCGCCGGGCATATTTGTCAAAACGCCCAAACCTGCTTTACGCAATTCCCAAACTTTCGGAATATCTGCTCCATAAACCATAGGATAAGAATATCCCATATTTTTTGACCTCAGTTCTTCTTCAAGGTTTTTTGCATGAATATTTATAGTTTCAATATCTTTCGCAAACCATTCCACAATAAGGATTGCAGCAGGATCGCCCTCTATAAAAAATCTGTTTCGGTTTTGTTGAATATTTTCTTTCGTCAAATCTAAAACCTTTTTATCCATCAGTTCTACCGATACCGGCGAATGTTTTAAGGCCACCAAATTTGCCTCAAAAACCTCACGCAAAGTCCTTGTATGAACACACATCAAAGCTTTTGTTTTTGGTGGAACTTCAACGAGATTCAACTTAACTGAGGTAGTAAAAGCCAAAGTGCCTTCCGAGCCTGCTAAAAGTTTACAATAATTAAACTTTTTATCCGAATCTGAAAAAACTTCTGAATCCAGCAACAAGTCTAGAGCATAACCTGTATTTCTGCGTTTGATTCGCTTATCAGGAAATTGTCTGTCAATTTCAGCAGCATTTTCCATATCACTCAAAATTTGCCGCATCCCACGATAAATATTCCCTTCCAGATTATCAAGCTTGCATTTTTGTTCAAATTCATTGCGGCTAAGTTCTCCAAAAACAGCTTCTGAACCATCCGACAAAATGCAGCTAAGCTCAAGCAGATGATCGCGGGTACTGCCATAAATAAGAGAGTGAGCACCACATGAATTATTTCCAACCATTCCTGCAATTCTACAACGATTCGAGGTCGAAGTTTCGGGACCGAAAAAGAGATTATATGCAGCTAGGTATTTATTTAGTTCGTCTAAAACTACTCCTGGCTCCACTCTAACCCATTTTTCATCAACATTCAGTTCTATTATCTTATTGAAATGTTTCGAAATATCCACAACAATTCCACTGCCAACCACCTGGCCTGCCAAAGAAGTCCCCGCTGCCCTCGGAATAATGCTTAAGCCATTGTCGGAAGCATATTTTATAATTTGTTTTACATCTTCAAATGTTTTCGGGATACACACAGCTAGCGGAGTCTCTTTATATGCTGAAGCATCAGTGGAATATAATATTTTATGAATATTATCGGTATATATTTCACCTTCTATTTTTGCTCTGAGTCCGTCAAAACTATTCATACAAAAAATTTGATGCAAAGATAAAAAAAAAGTACTTAAAGTGCCTAAAGTGAACTAAAGTGCCTAAAGTTAGGGGATTCTGCAAAAATTTAAGTCTCTATTGTCTCTCTTTGCCTTGGAACTTGTTTTTTGTTTCTTGTAATTGTAATTATTTAGCTGGTAGAATAATAATAGGGAGTATTCCAAAAAAGCATGGTGCAAGGTGCATAGAGCTATCATTACTGTAAATAAAGATTATTTTTCTTGATTTAAAAAACCATAAAGTCTATTTATAACTTTTATCTCAGGCAAAATGCCCTGTGCTCCATGCTCCATGCTCCATGCTCCATGCTTTTTAACTATCGCTAACTCAAAAATAGAGTATTTAATTAAACACCCACCTAAATAAATACTTGTAATTTACCCGTTGTGCATTTAGGACAAATTTAGTTTAATTTTATTAATTGGTCTATCAAAAACGAATTTATTGAGGAATTGAATAAGAGTTAATGAGGAAATTTTGGCAAGAATTCGGGTTTTAAAACCCT
>JAQVEY010000135.1 GCA_028697515.1 Bacteroidales bacterium
TAATCTAAAATCGTATTTTTAACTACATGATTATTAATGAATTAAATTTTTTATTTCTTAATTTTACCGCACTAACTGTTGTTTTATGCTGTCTGTAAGAAAGGTTAAAACTAAATCAGGTTCCACCGCAGTGCAAGTTGTTCGATACATTGGACATAAAAGCAATATTATTAAACACATTGGTAGCGGAAAAGATACAGACGAAGTAATTGCATTAATACAAAAAGCTCAAGAATGGATAGCGAATCAAACTAAGCAACTTGAATTATTTCCGACCAACTATAAAAGAGTATTATTTGTTGACAGGGGAGAGTGTTTAGGAGTGTCGCATCAATTTACAAAAGATTTTTTAGATAAATGCGTTGAAAAATGTGGCTTAACTTATTTACCCGCATTATTATTAGATTTTGCAATAATGCGATTGGTTGAACCTGCTTCCAAACTTCGAACGATTGAATTATTGAATCAATATTTTGGGATTCAATATTCACAGCGTATCTACCGAAACATCCCAAAATTATTATCATTTAAGGAGCAAATTGAAAATAGCGCTTTTGAATTAGTACAATTGGAATTTAAAGAGACATTTTATTTTGTGCTATATGATGTAACAACTCTATATTTTGAAACCTTTAAATCAGATGATCTAAGAGTCCCTGGTTTTTCAAAAGACAATAAGTCTCAACAGCCTCAGATTGTAATCGGCTTATTGGTTACACAGGAAGGGTTTCCATTATCATATGAGGTTTTTGCTGGAAATACTTTTGAAGGAAAAACGATGTTACCAGTTGTATACAAATTTATAGAATCTCATAAAGACACAAAACCAATTGTGATTGCAGATGCGGCCATGCTTGATGAAGAAAGGCTAACAGAATTAAACAAAAAAGAATTATCGTACATAGTTGGTGCTCGCTTGGCAAATTCAAAAATGTCATTAGTAAAACAAATACAAACCGCTTTAAATGGTAATGACAAAGCATTTGTTAGAGTTAATACAAAGCACGGTGACTTAATTTGTAATTTTTCTCAAAAAAGATTTAAAAAAGAAACAAACGAACTCAACAGGCTGGTAAAAAAGGCAACAGATTTAGTCGCAAGACAATCCACAGGAAAAAAAGCAGCTTTTGTTAAAAAAGTTTCTAAAGATGTAGTCGAGCTTAATGTCGAATTAATTGAAAAAAGAAAACTTCTTCTTGGCATAAAAGGATACGTTACAAACATTTCAGAAAAGAACTTGTCAAACGAAAATGTAATTAAATATTATCACCAACTTTGGCACGTTGAACAATCTTTCAGAATGAGTAAGCATGACCTACAAACCAGACCGATATACCATTATAATGAAGAATCTGTAAGATCTCACGTCTTAATTTGTTTTGTCGCTCTAATTCTTCAAAAGTACTTAGAATTAAAGACTGGACTCTCTCTTAGGGATATAAGAGATTTGATTTGGAACATTACTGATACTCATATACAAGATAAGCTAACTAAAGAAATATTTACTTTTAGATCCCCATTAACAAAATTAAATGATAGTCAGCTCTCAAAACTAATAAAAGATTGGGAAGACTCACCGCACTAATCGTCAGAAGTCAGGAAACTTCGTATCATTTCGATTTCTATGCAAGAATATTCGCAATCATATTACTAATTACAAAAAAAAGCCCCCTTTTCAGGAGGCTTAAGAATCTACATGCAATGCAGATATTTCATAACCAGTTTATAAATTTCATCATGTTTTCCGTAAAGTTTTTCGCTTAATCCTTTATCATCATAAGATTTTAACTTTTTAACTGTAGCATCAATTAACCCAGGTTGAAATACGCCGTTCTTTTCGAAGAAAGCTCTTTTCTTTTCGAGCACTTCAGCAGAATCGTAACATGATATAGGTAATGCTTTTAGCTTATCTAGTTTATCTTTATATTCTTCGCTGAAGATATTTACATTCACATAAAGTTTTTCGGCCATTTCTAGAGCATTTGGCATTTCGAGTCCATGTTGGGCTGCAACAATAATTGCTGCCATATACAGATACAAATCAGCAGAGCCATCACCACTTCTAATTTCAACAGTTTGTTTGCTGTCTGTTTTAAGCATTTTGGATTTCTCCTGAGGATTAGCATCATATATCATGTTTATGTCACCTGTCCACCCAAGAGGTACACGTACAAGAACACTACGATTTCTATCTCCCCAGCAAATATTAGTTGGAGCTTCCTGATGTGGAACCAGTCTAAGATACGAAGTTGGAATAGTATTCCCAAATGCGGTCAAAGAATCAGCGAGATCACAAATTCCGGCAATCATCTTTTTAGCATCATCACTTAGTTTATCTCCTGCAACCATCATATTTTTGCCGTCCTTTGTCAACATCATATGAACATGTAAACCACTTCCGGCCTTTCCAACTGTAATTTTAGGGGCTAAACTAACATTAACATTATAATCATTGCATAACTTTCTTAATATCCATTTAGCAATAATCAATTGATCAACTGCCGATTCTGCTTCGCAAGGTAAAAACTCTATTTCTTGTTGTTCATAATAAAAATTATCATCAGTAAAATTTCCAACTTCTGAATGTCCGTATTTTATTTTACCACCGCATTGTGCAATCAAGTGCATTGCTTCTTTACGTAAGAATTCGAAATTTGCAAACGGAGCCGATTCGTGATATCCTTTTTGGTCAACTGCAGGAAATAAAGTATTTTCTTCCTTATCGGCAATTATATAATACTCCAGCTCACCAAGAGCTTTAAATGTAAAACCTGTAGCTTTCTTAAGATTTTCATGTGCTTTTCTTAAGACATATTCCGGCGAAGACTCCAATGGTTTCCCCTCATTATTATAATAAGAGCACAAAATATCTACACTTGGAACATCTTCAAACGGATTTAAGAAAGCTGTGCTATAACGTGGCACAACATATAAATCACTCGATCCTGCACCAATAAACGAGAAAAGACTAGAGCCGTCACAACGTTCACCTGTTGTTAAAACTTGATCAAGATGCTCAAGGCTATTTATTACAAAATTAAGGGATTTTAATCTTCCATCACCTGCAACATAACGAAAATTGAGCATTTCGATATTATTACCTATTATGTAATCAATAATATCCTGTTTGATAAATTCCTTACAAGATTTTTTAAGATACTTTTCCAATAAGTTTGGGCTTAAATCAAATTCGTTTTTTGTCATAATCATTCTATTTATTTAGTCATTCTTATCAATTTTTGATAAAATTAAGTATTTTTGTTCAATTAACAACACACTTGACATGAAATATATTTTATAACATCTGATTATGTTCTTTTTTTTATCAAAAATATTTCAATTTGTTTTCTCCCCCTTAACATGGATATTGGTTTTATTTGCAATAAGTTTTATTCTTAAAAAAGAAGCCAAAACAGCCAAACATCTACGTATTATAGCATTTTCATTATTATTATTTTTCACCAATCCATTTATTTTTTACGAATGCATGAGAGCATGGGAGCCTGAAGCAAAGCAAAAATCGGAAATAAAAGAGTATTATGATTATGGAATAGTGTTGACAGGCATGATTACTTATGATGAAAAGTATAACAGAATAAATTTCAAATCTTCTACCGACAGGCTATTGCAAGCCATAGAGTTATATAAAGAAAACAAAATAGGTAAGATTTTTATTACAGGAGGTTCTGGAGAGATATTTAATCAATCGGCAAAAGAATCTGTGATTTTAAAAGACTATCTGATTTTAACCGGTATTCCTGCCGAAGATATTGAAATTGAAACTATTTCGAAAAACACTTATGAAAATGCAGTAGAGTCAGCAAAAATTCTACAACCGGAAAGCAATTCCAAAACATATCTGATAATTACTTCTGCATTTCACATGCGGCGTACAGAAGGGTGTTTTAGGCAACAAGGATTTGTCTTTGATACTTATGTAACCGACAGATATGCCGGCAAACGTATTTTTACACCAGATCTGTTTGTTCCAAAACCCGAAATTCTCCAAAATTGGGCATTACTAATACACGAAATAGGCGGTTATATTATTTATGATATAACAGGAAAATTGTAAAAAGGGGGCTTCGAGACAAAGTTCCAGTTCGACTTTGTTCACGGCATCGCCTAAGGTCGCTTCACTAAACCCCTTTGAATGCTACGATGAAACATTTTCAACGATTAAATGTCATGACATAAAAAAAGAGGACTCATCAGCCCTCTCTCTATTTCTATTTGTTAATCTTTTATAATCCCAAAATATTTGCTCCTTGTTTAAAAACAATATCTTTAGGAATACCTGCTCCGGCAATTTTATCCAAATCCAGTTGCAAGTCTTCACCTACATTGCTTTTGGTGTCCACCCAATTCTTTGCAGCATTTTTATCACCGTTTCCTTGTATTACAATAATATCGTTTACCATTTGAGAAACCGCTAATTTCATTTTTTCAAAATCGACTGAATATTTACCTGTTTCAGAATTACGTGTAAAAGCTCCTTTTTCCAGCAAATAATAGAACTCCATCATATTTGCTTTGCCATGCGAACTTGCTACCCCAAAACGAACAGAACGGAAAATTCCTGCCAGAAAAGTAACATAATTATCCATCAAATCTTTCTCAGGATATTCTCCCATCTCATATAATTTTGTAATAAGATAAAGTCCCGTAATATCAGCTTTTGCTTCTTCGAGCGGGCTGTAATATTCTTCAAGAGCTTCGCGTACAGACTTTTTGCTGTTAATAACATATTTAACACCCAATCCGTGTGCAACTTCATGAAACATAACATTCTGAAAGAATCCATCTTCAAACTTAATATGTTTCATTTGAGATTCATCAATAAGCAATTCAGCAATCGGAACAAGTATTTTATCAAATTTTGCCTGCATAGCATTTTTAAGTTGCAGTTTACGAGAACCTTTTGCTTCGTGTACTCTTGGATCGTTAGGCAAGTTGATAGCAATATTTTTACTTCCCGAATTGCAATCTCCACCATAATAAACAACATAATAAACATTCATATCACCTGATGATGATGCAGATTCTTTTTTATATTTATCATCAACTGGTAAACTAGCCTGTAATTCAGGTAAAATTGCATTAAAATGTTCAATATTTTTGCTCCATTCGAGGTCTTTAACTAGAATTTGTCCAGAATGTGCAGCTTTAATACCTTTGAATCCATCTTCATAACTTTCGATTGGACCAACGACAAAATCGACATTATTTTCTTTCATATCCATCCAAGCGAGATCACTTGCAAGATAATCATCGGTACGCAATGCTTCAGCTCTTAATTTTAGATAATTTTTAAATCCCTCGTCTTCGGCCAATTCAGCAGCTTCTTCTAGCAATATTGCGGCTCTTTCAATTTCTGCTGCATATTCTTCATGATACCATACACATTTTAGATTAGCTTCTTCGTCACGACGAATTAGAGTGTACCAACTCATTTTATCAGGATTGTCAAAAGCATCAAATTCTTCAGATGTAATGTCCTGTGGATAGTAATTTGCTCCCAAAGGTTTTTCTCCGAAGCTTTCGATAAAGGATTCATTCCCGTTGAGCCTATCCCATGGTCCGTAGTTAATCATTGCATATTTTTTGGCATCTTCATCTTCAATGGAGGCCAGAAATGATTCTTTGTCCCCAATAGCATCTCGCCAAAACAACTCGTCCATAATATCGGCAACCTCAATTAGTTTTTTTATCATTTCCTTTTCATTCTGAGTAAGATGACTTAAATCTGCTTTAAGCTCAACCTCTGCATAATCGTTTACAAGTTTTTGCATCTCAGTTAATTCCTCCGCTTTTTGTTCTTCTTTAACAGAAGGCTTGTTGTTACAAGCGGCAAACAATACCATTAACGCCATAATAATAAAAATGTTAAAATTTTGTGTTTTCATTTCAAGAAATATTTAATTACAAATTATTAAAAAACTATATCATCTACTCTCCGCCAAAATAAACCAAGGCAGCAATAGCACCAACAATAACTAAGACTAAGAGAGCAATTTTCCACCAGCACCAAGGTCTTTCACCCTGTACTTTACCAGTACGACCGTTTACAATAAATCTGTAAACTTTGTTTTTAAATCTATAGGCACTTATCCAAATCGGCAATAATACATGTTTAAAAGTTATATTCGAAAAAGTAGTTTGCATCCAAGTGATTCTTTGATGATCACCACCAATTTGACGGTTTATTGCCTGACGGATTTTTGGGTCCATTTTGATTTTAGCTACATCAAAACCTTCCTTCAAGCCTAATGCATAACTTTCTGATCTAAAACCAGAAAGGAATTTTTCATCAAAAGGGACGAGACTTTCCAAATCCCAAGGTTCGAGTTTATCTGTTTTCTTTTGAGGCAATGATTTACTTGCTATTACCAGAACATCGTCAAAAAACAAACTAACACTTCCCGAAACGCTAGTCCATCGTGTTTTAGTAACTGTACGAGTTTGTGATTTACCACTACCATCAGTATAAGATTCGGTTGTAGTGTAATCATCACCACGCTGACCTTTATAATTTGTATAGGTATTTGAATCATAAGTCCAGTACGGAAGGTACATACCAGCCACTTTCTCTGCCTGAGATGCATACTTCTTTAATCCGGGAGGTGCAAACCACAATTTCTTTAACCACTTTTTAAAAGATTCCAAAGCTTCTTT
>JAQVEY010000136.1 GCA_028697515.1 Bacteroidales bacterium
TGATAATGTAGTGCTATCTACTACTAAAACTGATGTTTTAAATGAGACTTTTACAGTATGGCCACCAACAGACTGGGAAATTATTAATGGTACAGAGAGTGTTGGTAATCAACATTGGCATCAAGCAAACAATTCGTATGTTACAGTTGAGTACGACAATGGTGATGGAATAATTCATAATCAGGATGAGTGGTTAATTACTCCGGAGTTTGAAGTCCCGATAAACGCATTCCTCAAATTTCAGTTCCATTCAAATCCTTATTGGATGGTTGACCCTAATAATAATGCTGATGTAAATGTAAAGATTTCTACTGATGGGACAAATTGGACATTATTATGGAATGAAGACAATTCGGATTTTGAATACTCTGTTTGGACTGATGCTTATATTAGTTTGAGTGATTATGTGGGTGATAATGTAAAAATTGCATTTCAGTATGTGGGAACAGATGCCTGTTGGTTTAGTATTGATAATGTAATCGTTTATGGTTTACCTGAGTTTGATCTGGAGATTACAGATGCAAGAATTAATTTCTTTGAGATTTATGATTATCATGCAGAAGCTTCAGATTTTCATTATAGCTCACATTATCAGAAAATTCCATTAGAGATTGTGGAGGATAATGAATATGCATACTTAGCCTTTAATGCAATTGTTACCAACAAAGGATACGGTAATGATATCCCTCAATGTAATGTCACCGTTAAAGATCCTAACGGGGTTGAAATTTATAATATGACAAGTAGCCATACTAATGCCATTGGTGAAATGGAAACAGACACAATTGATATAGCTTTTGAAGAAGGGACCGAGTTTTTGCTCGAAGATCCAATGCTTGGAATATACACAGTTGAATATGTTGTGTATATGCAAGGACAAACTCCTATTGATCCACATTATATACCTGGGCATAAGGATGGAAATACTGAGATTGTAACTTTTGAAATAACAAACAGTACCTATGCTAGAGATAATAATAATATAGATGATTTTATAGGACCTCAGTACTGGGAAGATGGTGGAACAGATGGGGATGTACTTACAGTAAGGTATCCATTTTTTGAAAACTCTTTAATTACATCTGTCAGTGCATATATTCATGAGGATTCTGATGCCGGCAATGCCTTATTGTGTAATGTGTATTATTATGATCAGGGTGTGGGAGAGTATGTTTCTTTAGCATCATCTTCTGTTGTAACAATAGAAGCTGAAGATATTGGTTCTTGGGTTAGTTTTGATTTTCTTGATCCTGCTTACATAACAGTAGATGAGGAATATGCAATGACTCCAATACTAATTGGATTTGAGTTTTATTATTCTACTCCTGACAGTTATTTATGGTTAGGATGTGATAAAACTGTTCCTTCAAGTTCTTGGGGTACAATATGGAAATTCAACTCGGGCTCGTCTGCCGGACAATGGACTGCAATTAACAATTATGTTGGGGTGCCAATGATTAGAGCAAGTTTGTTTAATGAAACAAGTACCCCTCCAAATATGATTAGTTCAAAAATAAATGTTTACCCAAATCCTGCATCAGATATCATAATAATAGATGAAGTTTCAGATGGTAGAGTTGAAATAGGCGATAATCTAGGAAGAGTCTTAGATGTTATAGATATTAATAGTGAAGGTAATGTTATAGATATAAGTGATTATAAGCAAGGTAATTATTTCGTTAAGATTATAAGTACTGATGGTAAATCTGTTTATGATGTCAAAAGAATTTCGATAATTAGATAAATTAAGTCCAATTAGTTGTAAATTTTCTCATAACAAATGTAAACTTAGTTAAATTGGGACTTAAAGGCAACCTGCCATTACTCCGGAACTTCGACTCCGGAGTTTTTTTATCCCCCTGCAAGTAAATGTAAAACTACAAGATTGTCTCCTTCTTTCACAGAAGTTTTGTCGTAATCCTCTTTTTCGATAAATGTATTGTTCAATTTTACAATTATTTTAGAAAACGTGAATCTCTTAATTTTCATTATTTCATCAACTGTTAAAGCATCTGATTCGAAAACTTCTTCACGATTGTTAAGAATAATTTTCATATTTATTTGTTTTATTTAGTAAACTGATAACAATACGAAATTGTTTATGATATCTGATTATTGTTTTTCCCTAATAGTATTTCCAGTACAACATTTGCCTGCATATTAGCAACAATTCCTACACGTGGTGCCAGCGGAGGATTATCGTCCCTAATTTCATTAACACCATCGCCACATATTATTAGTTTGTCGAAATGCTTATCTGTAAAAAGATTATTTGCTCCCCAGCCTGCCATGCCAATACCCATAATTAAATATTTTTCAGGCATTTTGTGGCTTACAACTTTCATTATCATTTCTTTTGTTTCTGTTTTATCGAAAGCTTCAACTATTACATCACAATCTTTAAAAACTGATGGAATATTATTCGCATCTAACATAATGAGATGACTTTCAACTATTGTTTCAGGATTTATTCTTTCAATATTGGTTTTTAATGCAGTAGCTTTTGGTTGACCAATCTGATCATAAAAATAATACTGTCGGTTAAGATTTGATTCTTCTATGATGTCAAAATCCGCAATAATTAATTTGCCAATTCCTGTACGTGCGAGTGCAACTGCACAATTTGAGCCTAATCCTCCGCAACCTGCTATTCCAACTGTCTTGTTTTTGAGGGATTTTTTTATATCTTCATACTTCATATTTAATCATTTAAAAAAGCCCTTAAAAAAGGGCTTTATAATTATTGTAATGGTTTTATAACCTCAATAAGTTCTGGTAAATCCATACCTATGTTTTTAAGATGCTCAATTTTTGGAACTCCGTTTTTTGTCCAGCCTCTTCTTTCATAAACTGCATCCAACAGCTTCTCATATTGATCTTCACGGTGTTTACGCAAAATAGCCATTTTTTCTTCAACAGATTTTCCTTGAGGGTCAATGTTTAGGATTTCCTTAAGCTGTTTGTCATATCTTTCTTCACGAGATAAATATTCTTCAACTGTTACTGGACCTGCTGCACGATAAGGTTGTGCATCATGTTGTCTTAATCCGTAACCTCTGCGGATATTGAATATTCTTTGAAAGTTATACACTCTTTCTGATTGACGAATTAGACCTTCTTCGTCCAGCTTAATGCCTGTAACGCCTTCGTAAACAGCAAGATAGTTCCTCACATGTTTAGGGATTTTATGAGGTTCTTTTTCAAGTTTGTTATCAGCAGGAGTGACATCATTCCAAACTATCTTGCATAGACCTTGCAATCCGAACCAAGTTCTAAACATTGGGAACCAGTGAAGTGCATTAGCTTTATAATCGAAAGTTGGGATCTGATTGTTTACCATATCCATAAAAATCAACCATGCTTCGTCGTGTTGAGGACCTTTGTTTGTCATTGCGTAACCTCCTTGTTGTGCAAGGGATTCTTTTGAAACGTACTGAGAATATTCCAGTCCTTTGTTCTCCATTCCGATATCTTGCAAGAATTTTGGATCAGCGCCGTATTTTTCCGCAAACAATTGTTTCATTTTGCGAACTCCTAATCCTGCAATTACACCAAACCCTTCTCCACGGGCAAGTTGATGAATAAGTTCTAATGACGCATCTGAATTACCGAAATTTAGCTCCAGTCCACCAGTTATTTCTTTATTAATAATGCCGTTTTCATAACATTCCATTATAAATGCAACAATGGTTCCCCATGTAATTGTGCAAATTCCATAAGTGTCGCAATAAAAATTAGTTTCTAGTATTGGTTCGTAGTCAAAAATACCACAATTCGAACCTAATCCAGCTGCAGATTCATATTCTGGTCCATCAACAATTACTTTTGTGCCTTTATAAGGTCCAGTTTTTAATTCAAACTCATCAGCTCCTTTTGCACATTGCATTGCACATCCAATCCAGCAACCGTCATTAATGCCAAGTGTAAACCACTTATCTCTTAAAAGGTCTGAATGAATTTTTATTGCATCTTTATGTGTTCCATATTTAAAATTATGAGTAGGAAGCAAATCATAATCACTCATTACATTGACGATGTTCGCAGTACCTTTTTTCTTCATCTGGTTCTGTTTGTCGTCCAAATCTCTCATTTCACCTGCATAATCACGACCTACAGTCATTATTTTCTCTAGGTCAACAACATTATTTAAATTTCCCTGAACTCCTGGAATTTTAGCAACAATAGCTTTAATCTTTTTATTGCGAAAAACCGTTCCTGTTCCACCTCTACCGGCTTGTTTTAACCTAACCATTTTTCGTTTATTGTCCCAGAAAGTAAAATTAAGCATACCAATTAGAGAATGTTCGGCTGCTGCTCCTGATGATACAATACCTATGTTTTTAGCATCTTTTTCATCTTCAGCAAAGTATTCTGTTAGTTCTTCTCCCATAATATGAGAATCAACTGCAAATCCGGGATCTTCAAATATTTCAATTTTATGATTAACACCATCAATAAAAATTATTAATTCTTTTTCAGATTTTCCCTGTAATTCTATAGCATCAAATCCTGAAAATTTCAAAAATGGGCCAAAAAATCCGCCAACATTTGAATCCATCACAGAATCTGTTTGTGGTGAGAGTGTTACTACTAATGATTTGCCGGCTCCTGAGTACTGAGTTATCCCACCGATAGGTCCTGGAGAAATAATAATTTCATTTTCAGGATCGTTCCATTTAGTTGTGGGAGTAGTTGCGTCCCATAATAGTCTTAAGCCAAAACCTTTGCCTCCAACAAATTTGTCCTTCATTTGCTGAGAAACTGGTTTTTCTTTTATTTCACATGTACCGACATTAATGTATAATGTTCGATTGTTATAACCTCTTTCGATAGGATGCCAGACATATGACCAGCTTTTTAGTGTTTTTTGCTTCGTTTTAAGCTCTGATAAGTTGTGTCCCATAATATATTGTTTTCTGTTTGTTTCTGTTAAAAATGCATAATCTTGCATTTTGACAAATCTAATTCTTTTTTAGGTCTTGAGCAAAAACATAAATCATATTTTGACTAAACCTGATATAAAACATTTTAGTTAGAAATTTTGTATTTATTTAGATGGTTAATTAAATACTGTATTTTTGAGCTAGCGATAGTTAAAAAGCATGGAGCACAGGGCATTTTGCTTGAGATAAAAGTTATAAATAGACTTTATGGATTTTAAAATTAAGAAATATAAACTTTATATACAGTAATAATAGCCCTATGCACCTTGCACCATGCCTTTTTGGAAATGCTCACTATTATTATATATTTTCTTCTACCAGCTAAATAATTACGAAATTTTATAATTATAAAAATGTGGATTCATTGATATTGTTTTTGGCATGTGTCTTTGCTGGTGGCGAAGCTATAGCAGAAAATGGATGAATTGTCGAAGTCAGCAAAGCAAAGACCATGACAAAAACAGTTATTGTTGGTAATTTTAGTACAGATATTTTTTGTTCACGAATATCATATAAATTATTTGTCAGGTTTTTCTACATTTGCAAAAAGCATTTCTGATGAATAATTTTGATGTGATAATAATTGGAGCAGGCGCCTCAGGATTACTTGCTGCTATTCGAGCCTCTGAATTAGGAATGAAAGTGGCTGTTATTGAGAAAATGAGTAGCCCAGGAAGAAAATTACTTATTACAGGTAAAGGAAGATGCAACATAACTAATTCATCCGAAATAAAAGATTTTATTAAAGAAATTTATCCTGATGGACGCTATCTATATCCGGCGTTTAAATGCTTTTTTTCTTCAGATATTTTAAAATTATTAGACGAGTGTGGTGTAAAGGTAAATTTAGAAAGAGGAGGTAGGTATTTTCCAGAATCAGAACAAGCTGCTGATATTGTTGATGCTTTATTCTCGAGAGCTTTAAAGAATAATGTAAAATTTTATTTTAACTCTTCAGCAGTTTCAATTATATATAAAAATGATGAGGTTTGTGGAGTAGAGAGCTTCTCGGGTAAAGATAGTTTCGATTTATTGACACATAATGTAATAGTTTGTACAGGAGGTAAATCATATCCAGGAACTGGCTCATCGGGAGATGGTTATAAACTTGCAGAACAGGCTGGCCATAAAATAGAAAAATTATTTCCGGCATTAGTTCCACTAGTAATAGAAGAGGATTATGGCGTTCAGATGCAGGGTTTGACTCTCAAAAATATTACAGCAAAACTGATTGTTGATGGACAGAAAATTGCTGAAGAATTTGGCGATTTAATGTTTGCTCATTATGGATTATCAGGTCCTGTTATTCTTACTTTAAGTCGAAAAGTTCTTATTCCTCTTGAAAATAAATCAAAAGTTATTGTTAGTCTTGACTTTAAACCCGCTTTGGATATTGATAAATTAGATAAAAGATTAATGCGGGATTTGAATGAAAATGGCAAAAAGAAAGTAGAAAACATTTTCAAATTGTTATTACCTCAAAAAGCAATTCCAGTATTTTTAAATTCACTTAATATTGATCCTGATAAACCTGCAAATCAAATTTCTGGAAAAGAAAGAAAACAAATAGTGGAGTTATTAAAGAATTTTTCATGTACCGTAACTGGTCATCGAGGATTTAAAGAAGCTGTAATAACCGCTGGCGGAGTGGCTTTAGACGAAGTTAGTCCAAAAACTCTTGAATCCAAGTTGAAAAAGGGATTATATTTCGCAGGTGAAGTATTGAATC
>JAQVEY010000137.1 GCA_028697515.1 Bacteroidales bacterium
ATGCACAGTCCATACCCCATTTTCAAAACTATTTATATGTCCAAAACATCCGCCAAACCATACTCGATTTTGTCGGTCAACCAAAGATGAATGTTTGCAAGCAACAGTATAATTATAATTTATATAGTCAAAAATCGTTGTGTCTGTTTCACTAATCGCAATAATTTCGAATAAACCGGGAACGTTGTCAAATTTTGTACCGGCAAATATTACATTATTTGTATCGCAAACAATTTTATCAACTCCAACTAAAACTAACGTGTCATTAAATGTTGTATAGTCGTACCAAGTTGAACCGTCGAATTTCGATATCTTCGCTGCGTCCAGACCGGAATTGGCATTAACAGCAACCCAAATGTTATTGTCACGATCACAAGTTATTGAAGTTATATCTGAATAAACAAAACTATCAATTAAAGGTATAATTTCCCATGAAGATCCATCATGCTTTATCAGACATCCGCCATTATTATTGTTGTAACCACATGACCCAAACCAAAGATTTCCATTATTATCACGAACTGCTGAATATACCACACCTCCTACGCCAATAGATGTTTTATAACTGCCATCTCTATAATATATATTTATTGCATTTGGACAGCCAACATAAATTAAACTATCGTCAGTAACAATACATAAGTGTTCGCGGTACGCAGTGTAAAAGTTTGTAAATTCTTGCGCTCCAACTGAGATTGTTAGGAGTAAGGCTAGAATTGAAAGTAAAATGTTTTTCATGAAATTTATTTAAATTATTCAATTATTATTTTGCCAAATATTTTTTTATCTCTAAGTCGTAGCAAATAAACTCCGGGTTGCAAATTGCAGTTATTTACTGTATTGATGCCGTTCTGTGCTCTTTGTTCGTGAACCAAACTGCCATTTGCTGAATAAATTTCCAGCACATCATCATCTATTCCTTGCGGTAGCTCAACAAAAAACTCACTGCTCGCGGGGTTTGGGTAGCATACAAGTTTAAATTCCGTAATCGGTTTCGCATCAACTGGTGAAATGTCGCTTATTAATGTATCATTGCCGAGACTGTCGGTTTTAATGAGGAAGATGCGTTGTGGGTTTGTCCATTGTTGGTTTATTTCATCATATTCTATAAACTCTGCCCAACCTCCAATAGCTAGACCTCCATCATCTGTAGCTATAATAGAGGTGGGGTAACTTACATTTACATAATCAGGATGTCCATCTGGATATTGATAATAATATTTAGTCAACAAGGTGTCACCATATTCATTTAATATATACAAAAACGGAGTTCTGTTTGAATAACCTGTTTCTTTTCTTGCTGTTCCTGCAATTGCAATATTATTATTTGACATTTCGCAAACTGAATAAAATTGACAATAAATACTGTCTCTGTAATCTCCAGGATCAATCCTGTGTTCTCTATACTTTTTCTCCCATTTTGTGTTTCCGGAGTTGTCAATCTTAATAAGCCAACCATCATAAGGATAAAGCCCTCCGAAAGTTTCACCATAAGTATATGCTCCACAAACAATATAACAAGAATCGTGAGTTGGGATGATGTCGGTAAAAGTAGGATTGTCATAACTTGAAGTGCCGTAAAATTTTACCCATTGCTGATTGCCGAGGCTGTCAGTTTTCATTACAACGTTTTTGTCAATATGATTATTAACCATAAAACCTAATAGCAGAAAACCACCATCATATGTTGCTAAAATTTTTTTAAACCCAGACCAATAACCGCCATCTATATCATAAGCAAATATGTATGATTTAGACCAAATTGTCGTTCCATTTGGTGTTGTTTTTAATAGAAATGCTTTTGTGAATGTGTTGTTTGGTGTAGTTGTTATTTCATTATATGTACTATCAGCCATGCCACATATTACATAATTATATTCATTATCGACAAGAAGTCCGGTTCCCCTTTTTGTTAAAGTATCCTCAAGTAAATAGACTAACGAAATAGTGTCAAAATCAAATGATGTTTTTACGATGAATAGTTTACTAGTATCAGTATCATCATAAACAGAACCTAAATTAATCATTCCACTATTAAGTATATTGAAGGTGTGATTTGAGCTGCTGTATATTTTTATATTTTTTCCACAATTATCAAAAACTACTGTAGTGTCTCTAATACCATTATAGTCAATTTTGGTAATATGATATCCATATTTCCAAAATTCACAATCTACTGTAATTCTTGCTATATTACCAGTGAGGTAGTAGTTATTGGAATACTCTTTCATGGAGATACTAATATATGTCCATTCCAACGGGTAATTGTAATTAAAAACAGTATTTTCTTGCGGAAAACAGTTTTGAGTAATTAACAGCAATAATAATATCTTGAATAATCTAGTCATAAAAAAAGGCTGTCTTGCAAACACAAGACAGCCCGAAGTTTAATTAGTTAATAGTTATTTTTTGTGTATAGTTGTTTCCAACTTTAATAATGTAAGTTCCGGCAGCAAGTTTCTTGTTATAAACAAAAATACCAGCATTTTTCTTTAACTTAATGTTCTCGATAATCGAGCCGTTTAGATTAAGAATTTGTAGTGATGTGTTAGAATCTTGTCCCATCAATGCATATTCAACATAAAATACATCACTTGCAGGATTTGGATAAACATTTATAATGTCATCATATTTAACTGCTTGTGCCGGTTTATTGTTGATAACTGCATTTTTTGGTGTTACAACAGGTTCGGGAAGTTTAATAAGCTCGCTGTACTCTGCTAATCCTGCTTCTTGTAATAATAATTGAGCACTAACTTGTCCTGCATACGATTCGTTATTTGCAATAAAATCAATTAACTCGAAATTGTTTGCAACAGCTTCGTTTAGGTTGGCGTGTCTAAATTCAATATCAAGCATAATCTTTTCAAGTTCAAGATAATTTTCCATTTCGCTTCTGTAATCTAAATCTTCGTTTACTAAAGACAATTTAATTGTATTTAAAGTTGCATTAGCAGCTTCAAAATTACGATTATGTTTATACAGATTGAATAAATGAACTTTAGATTGTAAGTTATTATCATTTTTTAGGAATGTTTCAAGAGCTTCTTTTTCGGCAGGTACCGAATCGTTATTTATAGCAGAATTATACATTTCGCTGATAACGAGTGAACGGTATTGTTTTAATTCGGCAATCTCTGCTTCTTTTGCATTACGTGGGTTTGTTCCTTTTTGATTTTCTTTGATAATTTGTTTTAATGTAGGATTCATTTCCATATTATCAATTTCTTCTATTACAGCTACGGGTAAAGGGCTGTTTTCCAATAATGCTCCGGCTTTTGCAAACTGATTTGCCTGATCGTTGTGCATTAAACTAATAGCAAGTTCATCAGAAATATAACCATCAAGTTCAGCAATTGTTTCTGCTACTTCGGTGCTATTTTGACTAGTCATAGTCTCTACTTCGCTAATTAAAGTGTAAGTTTGACCATTATCAGTAGCTTCGCTTAATTCATACTCTTTTAACATTATTTCGGTGTCGGTATCTTCAATTAAATCGCTGCCTGCACCAACCGACATTCCCTGTAGAATGATTCCGCCGCCACCACCTTCTTCGCAGTAATCTTCTATAAATGGGGATGAAAATAATACATTTACAATTCTACTTACCGTATAATACATAATTTTGTGAGCATTGTCAGAGTGGCTGTAATATTGATACTGAGGAATTTCGAGGCTACTAACAATTGGTACTTTTACGTAAAAGTCGCGTTCTGTATTTGTTCCGTAATGATCAAAAGCATTTCCAGCATAATCACTTCCCGAACTTGCACCAAATTCACCTTGATACTTACGCATATTGCCGTCAATAACCGAAAGAGCATAAGGATTGTCGTCGAAATTGTTGCAGCGGAATTCTAGACCATAGTCTCCGCCTGAGCCAGAAACAAAATCAGAATTCTTTCCAATTGCCACGGCAGCACAAGATTGAGTATAACCATCGATGTTTATAAAAGTATTATCTTTTACTTTAACAGCGTTTGGTCCGAGGTTGTAAAACTGAGCACCAACGCTACCGTTTTGTATTGTATTATTCTCGAATTTGTAAAGAGTGTTATTTACGCCGTTACCTGCAATATAGCATGAGTATGCATTAACTGAAGCGGGGGTAAAATTAAAGTCTCCGTCAAATGTGTTTCCAGTAACTTCTACACTAGTGCCAGTACCCGAGTACAAACCCCGGAAGTTATTTTCAAAACTGTTGTTAAGGATGCGTGGGGTTCCACTGTTTAAATATGCTCCATAGTAAAAGCCGGAAATTATACTGTTCAGAACTTTAAAATTTGATGAAATGGAACGAATGCCATAGCCTCTGTTAGATGCTATAACGGAACTCTCTCTACTGTTAATAAAGGTAGAACTTGTAATATTTATTCCTTTTACGCTTTGCATAATTATCTGATAATATGGATTTGTCTGATTATTAAGAGCATCATCTACTAGAAAGTTGGCTAATTGTACTAAACCAGCATTATAATTAGGTGCTGGACTATATGAATGAGGATAAAAATATATACCTGTTTTATTATTTATGAAATCTCCGGCATATATCTTACATATTGCACCCCCTTCAACTGTAACAGCAGTAATTGCATTTGATATTTCTGATCCGGCAGCCATACTTAATGTCCCCTGTTTAGAAACACTTTGGATAGAATCTTTAGTGCCTTCAAGATAAACCCCTGACCACATTGCTGTTGGTGTACAAGTTGTCTCGGCACTAAGTTTGGTGCCTTCAAGCCTTAATGTAGAACCTATATTCACTATTGCTTTTTTGCCATTAGCAAAATAGAATTCCATATTACTGAGTTTTACATATTTGCCTGTCGGTATAACAAAATCTTCGTCTAAATATACTATTCCTGATTCAGAGCCAAATGGATTATTAGTTGCACCAGGCGACCATGTTACATTTGAACCAATACTTCCCCAATCCGGCTGATCAGATGGGAAAAACGGATAACCAGTTTCGTAATCGGAATTGTCGGTTTGGTGGTTGAAAACAAACCTTTTTTCATTATCTTCATATGTACAATCAATAATAAATGTTTGATCTACAATACAACTATTAAAGCAGGAGTAACTAAAAGTAGTGTTTGTTGGAGTGTTTGGATTATTGATACTTGTATAAGTCCCTTTTTCGGTTATGCTGTTAATATCTAATGCATATATTTTATTATCTCCGAACATTTCTAACTGTGTCTTATGATAATCACCTGTGAGGCTTAAAGTACTGTATGTCGTTGGGAATGTCCCATTATTAAACATATAGGAATCTATGTCAAAGTAAAAAATACCTGTAGAAGAATGAAGTGTAAAATATAGGTAACTTTTGTTTGGAGAAATTTCTAAACCTATAATACTTTGAGGGACTATTAAATGTCCTATCTCTATTGTTGTTTCATTTATATCATCAAAATCTCGAGGAAATTTGTTATAAAGTAAACAGGCATCATTAGTTCCCCAAATTGAACTGTTAAAAAACACAACATTCCCTGAATTATCTAGTGATATGACTGCATCGGGTCTCTTGCATCCAATGACAGGATCATCTAATCTATACTCATGCTCAAAGAATTTTGGAGTATTATTAACAGTATTTGATACCTCAAATACTTCATATTGCTCATACCATTGAATTACTAACAAATAATTGTCAAAATCGTTATTATATGGCGTAATATCCATACTAAAGCCACTATAGTTATTACACCCTTCTTTAAAGTTAGCATTATATAACTCAATTTCTGATGTTAATTCTATTTCATTTTCGTTTATATAGGTAAGTTTTTTCATGAATATATGAGGTAAGTAATTCATATGCCCACTTTCACAATGTAAGGTAGCATAAAAAATGTAGAATTCATTACAAATTTCTGGCACGGGAACGACAATTATATCATTATGTAGTCTATAAGTAAACTTTGTACACTCCTCATATGGATTGTAATACGCATCGTCACCTTCTTTAAGTACATGATATTCTGTTGAGTTTTTTTCGAATCCATAACCATTTTTATTATAAATAAAATTGTCAACAATAAAGAAAAGTAGATTCCCCGATCTATCATTTACAATTTGATGTGCAAATACTGGCGTAAAGCCAGGATAAACAGCAACCAATTCATTTACAAATGTTGATAGTTGTTCGGGGTTATCATCATGTATTAAATAAAAATCTGGAATTGTATGTGTTGGCAAGTTAAATTGTGCCGGTGAATTTGGATTATTAAAATTTAATCCCTGCATATTTTGCTTTGGAACAGTATGAAATTTTGGCTGTCCTACAACAGTTGTACTTATTCCTAATAAAGAAATTACTAAAAACAAATTAAAGATATTTTTTCTCATAATTTTACTAATTTTGCGAAGTATAAACTTCGGTTTTACCTTTCGGGCAACACAGTTCTTGTCGATGAGGCTGTGTTGCTCTTTTTTTAACTCTCTCTAAAATATATTTGCTGATACACTTAAAAGCAAATAGAATTTTTTAATCTTTTTACTAAAAATTAGAATTGTCTTACAATGCTAATTCAATTATAAATAATTCTTTACTATTAGTCTCACCTCCTTTCTTATCTAAAATATTATATTCAATAAATCAAAATATTCTTTTTCCTTCTTCTTTATCAATACAAATTTTTCAAATATTT
>JAQVEY010000138.1 GCA_028697515.1 Bacteroidales bacterium
CATTGATTTAAAGGATTTGGATAAATGTTAACGCTACCCTTTTCTTCGATTGTCTGTAAATCAACAGTATTATCCACTTGAAACTCAATATAAGATGAATAAGTTTGATTATGGTAAACTCTGTTTGTAGCAATAAGGGTATCTCCGCTAACATACATTTGACCACCATTATTGAGATTATTATCAAATCGTGGGTAATTCGAAGAACTTATGTCTAATCTGATTTTATGACCCGGCAGAAAAGTATGTGCAAGATCTGGCATTTCTATTTCGATTTCGTAAATCTCACCCAAATGCATAAAATTTGTGTCGTTAACTGTATAGCCATCACGAAATCTCATTCTGAAAATATTATCATTCAATATCATGCTCCTGTCATCAGGATATACATCACAGAGTCTGACAGCAAAATCCGTATCCAATCTGTCTGAGGACACGAAAAGCGTAATTGTCGGTTTCCCTAAAACTTTAACAGGTTCATCAAGCTCTTCAGATGTAAACAAAAGAATATCTTCGCGTGATTCTACAACTGGTGCTTGGTCATAAGGACCTTGCTCTAAATCCTGACGTAGAGTTGGACCTCCAACAGTTGGTGAAGGATCACGCGGATCATAAACTATTTCTGAAAAGTCATCTGCATCAATTGGTTGGATTGTACTAAGTTGTTGACTTTCCGTTAGATAATAAGTGCATTGTGTAAGTCCTTCCGGCGGCCAAACTTCTGTTCCGTGCCATGTCATATCACCCATCTGAAAAAATTGTATCGTAGGATTAGATGTCAACCAAGCATTATCAGCATCAAGCAAATAATAGGCAAAGAATTCCAGAGCCTTATCAGTACTCCACTCTGCTGCTTCTGGAAAAAATAGCTCTCCCTGCTGCTCTGTTCCAACTTGAGCCATTCCAAAACCGCCGTGAGCCCAAGGCCCAATAAGAAAACGATGTTGATCTCGAACCGTAATGTCTGACAACTCGCGAATATCATCAAAGTATTTGACCATTTCTATGATATTATGATCGTACCAGCCTCCAATCAACAGCATCGGAATCTTAAATTGTTGTGGGTAAAAATATAAATTCTCTACATAAGTCCATGTTGCATTATAGTGCGGGTTGGCAAGCAAAGTTGTTGACATTCCATAACCCAAAGCGTCAAGCTGATCTACATATTCCTTTCTATATGCTCCATAAGGATAATATGTCTGATAAAGAAATTCAGGACTTGCCACCAGAGGAACAGCACAAATATGTGCAGGATGTTGTTCTCTGGCAGTTTCGTACTGTATTTTTCCTAATGCAGAAGGGCCCCAGGTACCAACTTTCCCATTTGACCATTCCTGCTCAACAATCCAGTCTATTACATCATAACCATCCTGACCACGATTCATATTAGCTACAGTTGCTGATGCACTTGCATAAAATCCACGCCAGTCAACTATCACAAAATTATACTGACTATTCTCCAAATCTGTTCCGACATTTAAAGGTAAAGAATATCTGTAATAAAACTTATTATATGGAGTCTGAATTAATATTGTTGGACGCGGATATTCGTTGTCAGGGACATAAACATCTGCTGCCAAAAACTTAGCATCACGCATTTCGATTGACACAACCTCCGGCGATAATGGTTGCGAAAACAGTTCTAGAAAACAAATTAACAGTACAGCCGTAAAAACAATTTTCATAATTCTCAGTTAATTAATTATATTGCAATTTAGTAAAATTATAATTACGCAAATGAAAAAAGTTCTAATTACTGGAGGGACAGGCTTGGTTGGAAACGCATTATCAATTAAATTAAAAGAAAAAGGATATGAGGTTTCCATTCTTTCACGTGGTACTGGAAATAATTCTGATTTCAACTATTACAAGTGGGACATAGGCAATAAATATATAGACCTAAAAGCTATTGAAAATCAGGACTACATTATTCATCTTGCAGGGGAAAATCTTGGAGCCAAGCGATGGTCTAAATTGCAAAAACAAAAGATATATAATTCCCGAGTAAAGAGTTCTGAATTACTTTTTGACAAGATTGTTGCTAATAATTTAAAATTAAAAGCTTTTATCACAGCATCTGCCGTTGGTATTTATCCTTCTTTCAGTGATGGCGGTGCTGAGTTTAACGAAAGTTCTGATGCCGGTAATGCATTTGTTTCGAATGTCTGCAAGGATTGGGAAAAAGCTGCTGACAATTTCAAAAATGTAGGAATAAGAACAGTAAAGATACGTACAGGACTGGTTCAGGATGTAAAAGATCCTGCATTAAAGAAGACATTACAACTGACAAAGTTTGGGATCTTACCTGTTTTTGGTAAAGGTAAACAGTATTATCCATGGATTCATATACATGATCTGGTAAATATTTATATTGACGCACTCGAAAATGAAAATATTGAAGGTCCTATCAACGCAGTGGCGCCTGAAGTTATTACAAACTTACAATATATTAAAACAATAAAAATGATCTTAAAGAAACCATTTATTGTAAAAATACCAGCATTTGCTTTTAAATTACTTTTTGGTGAAATGTCTGAAATAATTTTAAAAGGGACTAAGATTAAAAGCGAATTAAACGGAGAATTTATAAAATTTAAGTACCCAACGATAGAATCTGCGATGAACAATTTGTTAGATAAATCATAGCTTTATCATAATTCAAAAATTGCAGCTCGGTTAAACTCAATGTTTTCATTATACTTCATATATCCCAACTGATTGTTTATCAATTGTGTTTTAGCTATAGTAAAATCCGGAATATTCTGATGATGATGCCCATAAATCCAAAAATCAGGACCCGATTCATTTATCAAATCAAAAAGCTCAACAGCAAAGGCATCGTTCAAAATATCATTTTTAAATCGTTCGGGATAATTCAAATAAGTTGGAATATGATGAGTTAGAACAATTGTTTTATCATCTTTTAGTTTAACCAATTCTGCACTAATAAATTTTAAACATTCGCTATGAACTTCATTAAAAACAGATGCTGAAAGTTTCCAACCATTATATCTGATAATTCTAAAATCATTCATATTATACTCAACCATTCCATGATTTCTATCACCTATTTTTGACCAAAGAGTTGACATAACAATTTCTACCCCACTTTCATGTATAACAGTATTATTTGCCAAAGTTACATTAGGTAGAATTTTCTCAGAAAAACTTCCCGATTTCAATGCTAAATCATATTGATAGTATTCATGATTCCCAGGCACCCAATAAGTATGTCTGAAATTATCAGACAAATAAGCAAAAAAGTCCTTATGTTTATCAAGTTCGGCAAACAATACTATATCTCCGGCGAGTAACAACACTTCAGCTTCGGGTTTTAGAGGTTTTTCTCTCAGAAACTTTTTGTTATCGGGAAATTCTATGTGAAGGTCGGAGCAATATTGAAACTTCATTAAAATTCATTATTTAAATGTAAAATTAAAAATAATCGGGAGATAATAAAAAGTTATAATCAAAAATGCGAATTATCATTTTGTTATACTTATTACAATAAATCTTGTTTGACATATTTCGCTAGCAAAAAAATAAGCGAAGAACCGTAACCCAAAATGACTCCAAACTTTATAAAAGTGAATCTTTTTATTTAGTAACAACATTGTTAGTAACATATATGTTACTAACAATGTTGTTACTACCCATACATGCTCATTTTCAATGCGCATATAGCTTATTTTTGTATTTTTATTAGTTATTTTTATAACTCACGTTGCAACCAAATTTTAAAAACCGGATCAATCAGAGAGACCTTTTGTCCAGAGATATCAACAATTTCTTTTTTCTCAAGAGCTTTTTTTATTCTGGCAACATTTGCCGAACTTGACAGATTGTACTTTTTCATTAGGTCAGAATTTGTAAATCCTGATTCATTTCCATCAGCTAATGCCTTTAAAAAGTTAAGCTGATAAGAACTAAGACCATCTATATACTGATAAAACAAAATACCGTTTTGATTCAATAAATCATCGTAAGCTTCGTCAAATTCTTCATTGCCGGCAATTTCTATGGTTTTTGTCCAAACTAGCCAAGCGAACTGCTGAACATAAGAAGAATGATTATCAACAGAATCGCAGATTTTCTCCGCTAATTGATCTGTGATATGCTTCCCAGTTTTTTCGAATCGTGAACAAATGTAAGTTATCCAATCTTGAGTTGATATTTTTTGCAAAAACATTAAATCACCGAATTTATAAAACGGCATACTCTGCTTTGAAAACATTCCACTTAGAACATGCATCTTGCTTCCATACAAGCAATAACTTACTTTATCCTGCAATTGCCAAACACTTCGCATTTTCTTTTGAAAGTTTTTTGAATCGCTGAATTCGGCAACCTGCTGAAACTCATCAATGCAAACGACTATTGTAATATTCTTCTCTTCTGCTATCTTTTGAGGAAGATTTAAAATTTCATACTCAGATTGCCAGTCTGTATCGACATCAAAAGATATTGAAAAATCGACAGGAGAATCTGTTCCCATTTTAAACTTTGGTGACAATCTTGCCAAAAATCTTTTTGCATAATCTAACCATTCCTCAAGCTTAGTTGATGTCTGCCTTATAACTTCATTGGCAAAAACACGGTAGAATTCAATTTCGGTACGACATAAAAAAGCATCAATGCTAACAACTTTCACTTCTCCTGCCTCATCATTTATAATTTTTGAAACCTTCCTGACCAAAGAAGTTTTTCCCCACCGGCGTGGTGAAACAATTATTGTATTGACACCACTCCTAAAGTTACCTGAAAGCCGGACTGTCTCAAACTCACGATCTGTAAAGTTATCTCCATAAGTTGCTTTACCAAAAATAAACGATTTGTCCATATTTTGCATTTTACAGTTTTATAATGCAAATATAAACATTTTTATTTAGTAACAATATTGTTAGTAACTATTATGTTACTATCAATTACGTTGCCCGTGCATATTATTGTTATACAGCCACTTACTAATGCTAGTGTCAAAATTAAACAATGTTTTTTACTAATAAATACTTCATATTTGAAATTTCATTTTTATAATTTAACTTTACCACATGATTTGTTTTCCAAATATTAAAATAAATATAGGCCTCGATATTATATCAAAGCGAGAAGACGGCTATCATAATATAGAAACCATATTTTATCCGGTTGGATATAATGATATTCTTGAGATTCTTCCATCAGAGAAATTTGAACTTATAAATAAGGGAATCAAAGTTGACTGTGCTATTGAAAAAAATCTGTGTTATAAAGCCTATAAAATTATGGAGGAAAATTTCAATATCCCTCCTATAAAAATCATCCTCTACAAAAATGTACCTTTTGGAACAGGTTTAGGTTCAGGTTCGTCTGATGCGGCACATACTCTTATGCTTATAAATAATGTGTTTAAGCTCAACTTATCAGAAGAAAAACTGCTTGAATATGCATCACAGATAGGAGCCGACTGTGCTTTCTTCATTAAAAATAGACCTGTTATTGCTAGTGGTATAGGAAATATATTTAATGAAATTCTGTTCGATCTTTCGGGAAAATTCCTGGTTTTATGTTTTCCGGATATTAAGATAAACACTGCAAATGCGTACAAAAATTGCAAACCGCGAATACCCGAAAAAAACCTTGAATATCTAATAAGTCAACCACTTTCGCAATGGAAAAACACAATTAAAAATGATTTTGAAGACACTATTTTTAAAGACTTTCCCGTTTTAATGGAAATAAAAAAAGAATTATATAAAAATGGTGCGGTTTATGCTCAAATGTCGGGCAGTGGTTCGGCAATTTACGGAATATTTGAATCCAGACCGTTAAAATTAAATTTGACTAATTGCAAAACTTACAATACTTTTACATTATAAAACCAAACAACTGAAATTATGAAACTACCAAAAATCAAATCATCAATTTATAAGAAAGTGCTTGGCATGTTTGGTGCTGCCGGTTTTCTTATTACTTTTCAGGCTTGCTACGGAACTCCTCAGAATTATGCAAACATAGAAGGAATAATCAGCGATAATGATACTCAACAAGGTGTAGAAGGTTTAAAAGTAAATATAGTATCAGATTCAGACTCCTTAAGTACAGTGACAGATGCACAGGGCAGTTTCCACACAGGCATCATTACCAATGACAGAAATCTGCAAATAACAGTTGAAGATATTGACGGAGAAGAAAACGGGACTTATAATACCTTTAACACTTCCGTTGACTGCAAAAACGAACTTATTACCATAAGTCTCAACGAAAACATATAATGTCATTAGGTATCAGACAAAATCTGGTAAAAAAACTCTTTGCCGGATTTGCAAAAAATGAGGCAAAACTTCACAAATTAAGTTATTTATTTTGGGAATGCACTCTTAGGTGTAATCTCAATTGTTTGCATTGTGGTAGCGATTGCAAAAAAGAAAGCCAGATAAACGATATGCCCTTAGAGGATTTTTTAACTGTTCTTCGTGAAATAAAAACAGAGTATGACCCCGGCAAAGTAATGATTGTGCTGACAGGAGGCGAACCGCTAATGCGTAAAGACCTTGAAGAATGTGGCAAAAAAATAGCTTCTCTCGGATATCCTTGGGGAATGGTAACAAATGGTTATATGCTGAGTGAGGAAAGATTCAAGAAT
>JAQVEY010000139.1 GCA_028697515.1 Bacteroidales bacterium
CTTCTGTAAACAGGCATCTGGTTGAACCGCCATAATACGCAGAGGTGTAATTCTCTCTTTTATTTTTATAACAATATTGTTGCGCAAAAGTTGTGTATGGAGAATAATCTGTGTTATTTACATTTGTCATTCTTCTGTTAGTAGTAGAATAATTCCACGTAAGAAAATATGCTGAGGTATCATTATAAAAACTATAATCAGGATTAACCTGATTATCAGGATTGTCGTAAAAATCAAGATCTAATTCCCCTCTGTTGCGTTTACCATAGAATTCGATATAGCTGCTAGGGTCCCAAATTCCGCTGGAATTTTCTCCGTGAATATAAATGTATTGTTCCTCACCATTATGAAAAATCTGGATATTTCTTGGGTCCAATGAACCTGCTGGGATTCCTGCTGAAACGAGACTTGAATAAGGTATTCTGTAGAGTCCGTCCTGACTGACATGAATTTTAAAATACTGTTGATCGTAATTTATCCATTCATTTGCATAAGATTGAGCATTAATATCATTAGAAGCAATTGTAAATAGTAAAAGCCAAACTAAGATATGTAATACACTTCTTTTCATGGTGATAAAAATACAAAAAAATATAATACCTTGTAAAATAGATACATTAAAAACTACATCTCCGGCATACGAGATTGGCTAGCTTTATTAAGCAAATTGCTACCATTAAATCGATAACTCAACGAAAACACATGTGAATACAGGGCAATACTTTGATTTCCAATATCAGTCAGAGCATAATCAAGCCTTAAACCGTAAATATTTATTCCCACACCAATATTAGGTTGCCACGAAAAAGAATTAGTATTATCAAATTCGGGTATCTGCTGGAAGTTATTTACACCTGCGCGAGCAAAAACAATATTTTTAAATCCAAATTCCAATCCGCAAGAAGGATCAATACTAAAAATATTAGTTTTAATAAGAGTATTTCTTTTTCCATCAGTAGTTATTTGCATCCCTAATTCAGAGTACAAAGAAAAATTATCATTGATATTATATAAATAACCTCCACCTAATAACATACGAGGCAAGGTAATCTCAAGTCCGTTTTCTGGCACTTCATTTCCAGTTGCTTCAAAAACCTCTCTTAACAACTCTTGATTAAATTTCCATGCGTTAAAAGTAGAGGTAACATCTCGCAAATTAGCCCCGAATTTCCAATTTTTTACATGATACATTGCTGAAACATCAAGACCAAATCCCCATGCATTTGCAAAGTCTCCGGCATTGCGTCTGATAAGTTTCACGTTACCTCCGAAACTTAACCCATCAATAGGCAAAACTCTTGAATATGTAAATAAAAATGCATAGTCTGCCACCGAAAATGATGAAATTCTGTCGTATCTTATATTTCCATCGCTATCGATTAAATCAAGAGTATTTGGAATGTCGTCAACTCCGAAACGAATCATTGAAATAGCTGCTGCCGATTTGTCGTCAATTTTATATGAAGCTCCTACAAAATCATATTTGGCAATTCCTGCAAAATATTCTGAATGCATTGCTCCTATTTCTATTTGTTTGTCTAATTTACACAGTCCGGCTTGATTCCAATAAACAGAATTAATATCATTAACTGATGCCACAACCGAATTTCCCATTCCTAAAGCCCGACTACCCACACCTATAGCTAAAAATTCATTACTATATTTAGGAGCAATTTGAGCAGATAAATAATTTGAAACAAATAATATAATAATTAGTATTTTTGTCGTCAATTTCATATTTTAATTTTCAATTAACAAAATAACAGTTTATATTGATAATTATTGTCAAAATTAGAAAAAAAGTTTAATTAGAATGAAAATTATTAAAAGTCTCCCCTCGGTAATAAGTTCGTTAAATCTCGTTTCGGGTGCAGCTGCAACAATATTTGCTTTTCAGGGAGATATCGAAACTGCTGTATATCTAATATTATTTGCTTCGGTTTGTGACTTTTTTGACGGATTTGCAGCCAGATTACTCAATGCTGTTTCCGAATTCGGTAAACAAATTGACTCACTTGCCGATTTGATTAGTTTTGGATTTGCGCCCTCAGCCATTTTATACAATCACATCATATCAAATCACATATTACCCAAAGAATTTGCTTTCGCAAGTTTATTGATTGTAGTTTTTTCTGCATTAAGACTCGCAAAGTTCAATATTGATACAGAACAAAAAACAGAATTCAGAGGTTTGCCGACTCCTGCTTCGGCAATTTTACTAATTGCGATTTGTTTTCCTAACAATTTTGGATTTATAAATATAACTAATTTATTTCTTAACGATATTTTCATCATATCGATTATTGCATTATTACCAATTCTTTTGGTTTCAAGAATTAAGCTATTTTCATTAAAAATTCATGGTTTTGACTTTAAAAATAATATTTGGCAAGTTTTACTATTAATATCAACAATAATATTTTTAATAATATTCGGCATTTCGGGTTTGGCATTCAGTATAATTTTATATCTTGCCTTATCAATTCTAAGACAGATTTTAACGAAGAAAGAACAAATAATATAGTTTAATATAAATATATAGAAATGAAATTTTTAGCACAAATCAACATCATGCCACTAAAGGCATTATTGGATCCACAAGGAAAAGCTGTTATGAATTCGGCACAAAAAACGGGATTTGAAAATATTACAAATGTTCGTATTGGTAAGCACATAGAAGTTGAAATACAAGCAGAAAGTAAAGATGCTGCCGTATCAAAAATAGATGAACTTTGTAAAAAGATTTTGACAAATCCCATTATTGAGTCTTATGATTTCAATGTTTTTGAAATTTAAAAAAACTTTTGCACAATAAAATATAGGTTGTATATTTGCAGCCTCAAAATGGTGAATGTAGCTCAGTTGGTTAGAGCACCGGATTGTGGTTCCGGGGGTCGTGGGTTCGAACCCCATCTTTCACCCAAAAGCAAAGCTTCACGTCAGTGAAGCTTTTTTAATTTCTCACTAGTGTCAGAAACTTGTTTCTGTAAACGCAGTGAGAAATTAAAAATAAATGCGAACGCAGTGAGCATTTGCTTTTGGTACTACCCCCTCAGGGCTCAATAAAATTGCGATAGCGATTTTATTAACCCGCTACTGCAAATGATTTTATCATTATTCTCACTAGTGTCAGAAACTTGTTTCTGTAAACGCAGTGAGAAATTAAAAATAAATGCTAACGCAGTGAGCATTTGCTTTTGGTACTACCCCCTCAGGGCTCAATAAAATTGCGTTAGCGATTTTATTAACCCGCTACTGCAAATGATTTTATCATTATTCTCACTAGTGTCAGAAACTTGTTTCTGTAAACGAAGTGAGAAATTAAAAATAAATGCGAACGTAGTGAGCATTTTGCTTTTGGTACTACCCCCTCAGGGCTCAATAAAATTGCGTTAGCGATTTTATTAACCCGCTACTGCAAATGATTTTATCATTATTCTCACTAGTGTCAGAAACTTGTTTCTGTAAACGAAGTGAGAAATTAAAAACAAATGCGAACGCAGTGAGCATTTACTTCAAAGCGCATTTACTTGATCAAGCTAAAATAAAAAAGCCGTTCCAAAAGAAACGGCTTTTAAAAATTTATTCTAAATATAATTAGTCTTTGTATTTGAACACAACAACATTTCCTGTTGAAGAATCACGATGTCCAGCAACATAGTAAACTAGTTTATAAGTAGATCCCATTTTGCTTATGAAATAAACTGGAGCATAAGCTTTGTGCTGATCGTATGGGAGTTCATATTCGTGGATTTCTGTTCCAGCTTCCCATGCTGTAGCTAAAGAAGCCTGTGTTGTTAAATTTTCTAAATCAGTAACAATTACCCAACCTTCACAACCTAATGAACCACCAGCGTAATCTGTATCTTCAATTTTAACAGTTGTAGCATCTGTAAAGTTGAAAGCAACACCAATTACATTTGACATATAGTTAGTAACAGGGTTTCCGTCATATGAAGCCCATGCTGTTTGTCCATAAAGTGCTAGTGGAATTTCAGCAGACCATTCTGCATCAATATTTTGAACTAAAACAACATCAACTGTAGTATCATTTTCTGGCATTACAAAATCAGTAACTGTAACAGTCTGGTATCCAGCTTTAGCAACAGAATACTCATAAGTTCCTACTTCAACATAATTAACAACATAGTCACCAGCAGTATTTGCTACACCATTGAAAGTTACAATAGCGTCAGCGATAGCGTTATCAGCTTCGTCTTTTACAACAAATGTTACTGAATAAGCCTCAACAACAAAAATTGTATATTCTTTTGTAGTTTCCTGAAGTTCAGCATCTGTTACAACAAATTCGTAAACGATTTTAGTTACACCACCTGTAAAATCAGCAGCATCGTTATCATCAGTAAAAGTGTAATCAAAAGTTGTTAAATCTGTGTATCCTGTTGGGGCTGCCATTTCGACTGTAGTCATATCATCTAAACCTGAGTAACTGTATTTGAAAATATGGATTTCATTTAACCCTGCTTCTGCACCAAAAGTGATTGCAAGATTTACATCATAATTATCCTCTGATTCAAAATCGACAATAACAGAAACCGGACCTTCCCATGCAACAGTTGGAAGTGCGTACTCTTTATTACAACTGTTAAAGAATGCTACTGCAGCAAAAGCTACAAATAATAGTGATAAAATTTTTACTTTTTTCATAATTTTATAAATTTAAATTAAACAATTCTTGTTAAAAGACTAAATAATTACTTTTTCAATTCGCAAATGTATAAAATATTTAAATATAAACCTAAATAAAGTTAAAAAAAACATATTCGTATCTAAAAATTATAATTACCTAATAAATATTCACTATTGTCCGATAAAAATTATTTATGCCACAGATTCACAGATTAAACACATAAAATAGATTCGTCTTGATTATACTGAATAGTAAAATACGGACTAATTGGAATAAGTCAGGGGAAGGATTTTTATCTTCGATAAAAATTTTTCTGTGGATAATCTGTTTTAATTATTAGCAGTGGCAATTAATTATAATCATCAGAAAATCTGTGAATCTGTAGCATAGAATAAATGTTTGTTTTTACCAAGCTTCATTTATTAATATTTCTCTATTTCTGTTTGTGGACAATGTGTTTAGACTTTTCTGTAGAATTTATTTCGGACAACAATGATAAATATTTAGCAACTTTCAAAAAATAGAAACAACTATAACAAAATAAATTTCTGAAAAGAAATATTCGGCTTTACTAAGATACAAACAGATAGGCTTAAAGATAAACTTAAATAAACAATTTAAAATCAACATATTAATTAGAATTAACAAGTATTTTATATTTTTGCAATGTGAATATTAATATTAACATATTAAGAAGGATAACCCCAAGATGGGTAGTCTTTTTAATTGATGTATGTATAAGTTTCCTTTCACTTGTCTTATCCTTTTATCTGAGATTTAATTTTAATATACCAGCATTAGAGGCTGAATTTATTCCAACAAGCATAATTACCGTACTGGGGATTCGAGCTTTATCTTTTTTTATTGGAAAAACGTATGCTGGAATGGTAAGGCATACTGGAACAAAAGATATTATAAGAATATTAGCAGTTTTATTTATTGGTAGTGTTGCATTACTGCTTCTCAATTTTTTATGTCTTCCTCTGATGAACAGATATCTTGTTCCAATATCTGTATTAATTATTGAATTTTTTATTACTACTTTCTTATTGTCATTTTCTCGTCTTTTGTTGAAAAATATTTTTATGGAATTTAATAATCCTAGGCGTGAAAGTGATAATGTATTAATATATGGCTCTGGAGAGCCCGCTCTTATTACCAAAAAAGCTTTTGACCAAAACAGCAGAACAAAATATCGAGTAGTAGGATTTATAGATCATCATAATAAGGTTGCAGGTAGTAAAATTGATGGAGTAAAAGTATATCATCTTAATAGTCTTAAAAAGATAATAGAGAATAAAAAGATTTCAGTAGTCATTATTTCTGAAAAAGGAGTTTCTATTACAAGAAAGAAATACGTTATAGAAACATGTCTCAATAAAGATGTTGAAGTTAAGACAATTCCCGACATGTCAGCCTGGATTAACGGCGAGTTCAATATTAATCAGTTGAAAAACGTAAAAATTGAAGATCTTCTTGAACGCGCAGAAATCAAAATGAATAAAGACGAGATTCGTAAAGACGTACTTAACAAGACCATTTTGGTAACTGGAGCTGCTGGGTCAATAGGAAGTGAAATTGTGCGTCAATTGACATTGTTTATGCCAAAAAAAATAATCCTATTTGATATTGCAGAATCTCCATTATATGACATTGAACTTGAATTAAAAGAAAAATTAAATTTTGATAATTTTGAAATAATAATCGGAGACATTCGCAACGAAAATCTGCTAGACAGAGTTTTTAAAGAATATAAGCCAGAATATGTTTATCATGCTGCAGCATATAAGCACGTCCCTATGATGGAGAACAATCCTGCCGAAGCTATAAGCGTAAATGTTTGTGGAACTAAAATAATAGCAGATACGGCAAATAAATACAACACAAAGAAATTTGTGAGTGTAAGCACCGATAAGGCTGTTAATCCAACCAATGTTATGGGTG
>JAQVEY010000140.1 GCA_028697515.1 Bacteroidales bacterium
GATGTATTGCCAAGATTAATTGAATCTGTGAAAAAGTTTAAAAACGCATAAGGTAAAAAATTAAATATTATAAAATCCGTTTCATTTGATACGGATTTTTTTATTTTTGCCAAAACCCTTACAAAAATGATAAAACATCTTGTACTTTTTAGTTTTTGTCTTATTATTATTTCGCCATTAAAATCTCAAGAGCTTGTCCAGCCTGTAAATGAAACAAAAAATTACAATTGGGGAGTGGAAACTGAACTATTAGCATGGAGAATTGGCAAATTCCCTAAAAGCTTCTATTTGGGTGGCTGGTATGGACAAAATCAATTTAAATATTCACTTGCAACAGGATACTTTGATCTGGTTCCTAATCATTTGCCCGATAGCTTTACAAATTATAAAACCTTTATTCTTAATTTAAAATGTGATTATTTCTTCAACGAAGAATATAAAAACTTCTGGATTGGACCTTCATTATTTTTTGAAAAAGCAAACATGATCAGTGAAGAAAACTACAAATCTAATTTAAGTTACTTTGCCGTGGGTTTCAGTACAGGATTTCTCTTTCTAATAAAAAAGCTTGTTTATATTGGTCCCAGCTTACAAATACATTTTCCATTGGGGAAACATAAATATGTTATAAGTCCCGATAGATTCTATTATGTACCATGGAGCTTTGAACCAGGATTGCGGCTAGGCGTAAAGTTCTAATATTCAATCTATTCTCAAAAAAGTTAAAATAGTTGTTAATAACAATATCTTATCATTTATTAATAATATTTTCTAAATACTATTTTTGCAACAAATATTTATAATGTTTGATATGTCACAAATTATTTTTTCAGTACTATTATTAATAACTATTGGAGTTTTTGCATATTCTGCTTACAGAATTTATCAACTATTCAGACTTACCAAACCTGCATATCCTGTAAAAGACTTTGGTAAAAGAATAAAGAGAACAATAGTTAACGCATTCTTTCAAGAACGTATATTCAGAAATAGAATAGCTGGCTTTATGCATGCTATGGTTTTTTGGGGATTCTGCCTGATTTTATTAGGAAGCATAGAAATGGTAATTGATGGGATTGCCGGAACAGAAAGAGTATTAGCATCTTTAGGAATTGTATATGATATCATAATCGGAGCTGGAGATGTTTTTGCTTATATTATTGCTGTTTTTATTATTGTTTTTATTTTCAGGCGCACTGTTCTTAATATCAAAAGACTTCATGGTAAAGAATTACAAAAGAAGAACCATATGGATGCTCTTGTAGCATTGAGTTTTATTTTAATATTAATGCTTACCCTTGCCGGGATGAATATTTTCTATATTGCAGGACATCCAGATTATGTGGGAATATATCCAGTAAGCGCAATTCTAGCCCCTTTGTTTTCTAATGTTTCTTCAAATACAGTTTTTCTAATTCATGATATTTGCTGGTGGTCACATATTATTATGATTTTCATATTTGCAAATGTTCTCCCATACTCCAAACATTTCCACATTTTTATGTCAATTCCAAATGTATTTTTCAGTCGTCTAACACCATTGGGAAAAATGACAAATATGGATAGCATAACTAAAGAAGTCAAATTAATGATGAATCCGGAAACAGCTTTTGCTGCTGCTCCTGAAAATGAAGCAGCTCCTACCCGTTTTGGAATCTTGGATGCTGAAGACATTACATGGAAAAATTATATCGATTCTTTAGCCTGCACACAGTGTGGACGATGCACTGCAGTATGTCCCGCAAATATTACAGGAAAAGAACTTTCTCCACGAAAAATGGTCATGAATATCAGACAAAGAATGAAAATGAAAGGTCATCATTTAGTAAATAATCCCGATTATAGTGATGGCAAAACTTTGATAAGAGACCTGATAAAAGAAGAAGAAATTTGGGCGTGTACAACTTGTAATGCTTGTGCTAAAGAATGTCCTCTTAATATTGATCATCCAACATTTATTCTGGATTTAAGAAGATATTTGGTAATGGAAGAATCTGCTGCTCCTGCTGCACTGAATGCAATTTTTTCAAATATTGAAAACAATGGAGCTCCATGGCAGTATTCAAATCAGGATAGATTGAAATGGACAGAATAAAAAAAAACAGGTGGCTTCGACAGGCTCAGCCACCTATTCATTAAAATACTTAATGTGGTAGAAAAAAATAATAAAATATGAATACAGAATCTACAAAAATATCAGTACCAATAATGTCAGAGGTTTTTGCCAGCGGTAAAAGACCTGAATACTTATTTTGGGTTGGTTGTGCCGGAGCTTTCGACAATAGATATATGAAAGTTGCCAAAGCATTTGCGAAAATTCTTAACCATTTAGAAATTGATTATGCAGTACTAGGAACTGAAGAAACATGTACTGGAGATCCTGCTCGCAGAGCTGGAAATGAAATGCTTTTTCAAATGCAGGCAATGACAAATATTGAAATTTTTAACATGTATGAAATAAAAAAAATTCTCACTATTTGTCCACATTGTTTTAATATTTTAAAAAATGAATATCCTGATCTTGGGGGTAAATATGAAGTATTACATTATACTGAATTTTTAGCTGGTTTAATTAAGACTAAGAAATTAAAAACTGATAAATCAAAGCTTAAAGGTCAGAATGTTACTTATCACGACCCTTGTTATCTTGGTCGTGCAAATGATATATATGAAGCTCCAAGATATATCATTGAATCATTAGGATTAAAACTTATCGAGATGGAAAAGAACCGTAGTTTCGCATTATGCTGCGGAGCTGGAGGTGCTCAAATGTTTAAAGATGCTGAAAAAGGTGACAAAGAAATATTTATAGAAAGAACTGAGCAGGCGTTGACTACTAAAGCCGGATTAATTGCAACAGCTTGTCCTTTCTGCATGACAATGATTACAGACGGACTAAAATATAAAAATAAAGAAGAAGAAATAAGCAATCTGGATATTGCAGAAATTATTGCAGAAGCACTTATTTAAACCTATCAAACACATTCTACTTTAATTTTAAACTACACTTATAGCAGATTTCTCATTTAACTCTATCAAAGCTCGAAGTGGAAAATCGGTTTTTATAATTCTTCTTACAATCTACTCAATTTATTAACACTTCTTTTGACTTTACAATTATTTTATTAATTTTGTTAGTTCGTCAATAAACAATTATTATGAATTTAACAACATTAGAATTTCAGATATCTGATAAAAGAGCTGAAATTACCATTAACCGCCCACAATCATTAAATGCATTAAACTCTGTTGTTTTTAAGGAATTAAATGCCATATTAGATGAAATAGAGAAAAACGATTCAATTCGTTGTGTAATAGTTACCGGAAATGGCAAAGCATTTATTGCCGGAGCAGATATTGCGGAAATGTCAGACATGCATCCTCAACAAGCAGAAATGTTTGCTAAAACAGGTCATAATACTTTCAATAGAATTTCGAATTTAAAGGTACCTGTAATTGCTGCCATAAATGGTTTTGCACTTGGCGGAGGTTGTGAATTTGCCATGGCTTGCGATATCAGAATTGCAAATACATTTGCAAAGTTTGGACAACCTGAAGTCAATTTGGGATTGATTCCCGGTTATTGTGGTACACAACGATTGTCAAGAATTATTGGCTTATCAAATGCATTACATCTCCTACTTACTGCAGATATGATAGATGCAAATGAGGCTCTAAGATTAGGACTGGTTCAGAAAGTAACTTCTCCTGAAGAATTATTGGATGAAGCACGTAAAATTGCTGACAAAATAGCTACAAAAGGTAAAATTGCCTGCCAAAAAGTAAAGGAAGTAACCTTAAAAGGTTTTAATATGGATTTTAGCGAAGCTGCAAAACTGGAAATACAAGAATTCGGAGATTTGTTTGCAAATGCAGAATCAAAAGAAGGAATGAAAGCTTTTCTCGAAAAACGTAAACCTAACTGGTAGTATTTTAGTTTTTTAGAATTTACAATTAATGAGATTTAATAAACAATAAATAATAGAACTATGAATTACGACAACAGATTTGAAAACGTTACCGTATTAGGTGCCGCCGGAAAAATGGGGAGCGGTATTCTACTACTGACATCCATGGAAATGTATGACATTAGCAAAAAACCTGAAAACAAAGACAAACATTACATTTTATATGCTCTCGATATCTCCCAAAAAGCATTATCGGGACTAATGATGTATATTCAGGATCAGCTTGTTAAACAGGCCGAAAGAAAGATAAATGCTTTACGTGAAATTTACAAGGATAGAGCAGATTTAGTATACAACTCAGAGATTATCGCACAATACGTAAAAGATGTAATGAATATGATTAGACCAGTAACAACTCTGGAATCTGCTTATGAATCACACATAATATTTGAAGCTGCGAGTGAGAATCCTGATTTGAAAGTAAAAATGTTCTCACAAATCAACCTAAATTCCAAAGTTGAACCTTGGTTTTTCACAAATACATCTTCTATTCCAATTGGCCACCTAAATAAAGAAGCTAATCTATCGGGAAGAATTCTTGGAGTTCATTTTTACAACCCACCCGCTGTTCAAAAACTTGTTGAAGTTATCAAATGCGATGAATCAAAACCTGAATTATCTGAATTCGTAAGTGCTTTAATAAAAAATATGCGTAAAATCGAAGTACCTTCATACGACAAAGCAGGATTTATTGGCAATGGACATTTTATGAGAGATGCAATTTATGGCATGACAACAATGGAGAGCCTTAAAAAAGATATGAGTTTTTCTGAAGCTGTATATTGTGTAAACAAAGTTACGCAAGACTTTATGATACGTCCGATGGGTATTTTCCAACTCATTGATTATGTAGGAATTGATGTTTGTCAATTTATCATGAAAGTTATGAGACCTTATGTAAATGACGAAACAATCCATAGCCCTCTTTTGGATAAAATGATGGATATAAATGTTAAAGGCGGCCAGAATCACGATGGTTCACAAAAAGACGGCTTCTTAAAATATGAAAAAGGAAAAATTACAGCAATTTACGATATTGTTAAAAAGGAATATGTAAATGTGGATATTATTTCTGCAAAATGTGAACAAAAATTAGGAGCTTTACCTGAAGGACATTTACCTTGGAAAGCAGTAGTTGGAAATAAGGAAAAAAATAATGTGCTTTCAAAATATTTCAATGCAATGAAATTACAAAAAGGTTTAGGCTCAGAACTAGCATTAAACTACCTAAAAAAATCAAAGCAAATAGGCGAAAAACTGGTAACTGACAAAGTTGCCTATGCTGCTGAGGATGTAAATACTGTTTTACTTACAGGGTTTTTTCACGCCTACGGTCCAATTAACGATTTTATAAACTAATTATCAGGAGGAAAAATTATGCAATTAAGAAGAAAAATATATATGGTCGCCGGTTATAATACAATATCTATGGGTTCCGGCAGAAAAGAATTTAACCCTAAGAAAGCACGTCCTGGAATAGAAGATTATATGAAAGAAGCAGGTCAGGCAGTACTTAAACAAATCGGCGGAGCTAAAAATATTGACGAATGTGTAGTTGGAAATTTCATTGCTGCAAAATTCAACAACCAAGGCAATCTTGAAGGATTTTTCCCGATGATTGATGAAGGCTTAAAATATAAACCTGCAATAAGAACAGAAGGTGCATGTGCTTCCGGAGCTCTTGCTTTAGCAACTGGCATAAAATCAGTATTAGCAGAAACTGCTGAAGTGGTTTTGGTCTTAGGTACCGAAGTTCAGAATACGGTAAAAGCAGTTTATGGAGCAGATATCCTTGCTTGTGCTGGATGGGCAAAAGAACGTAAAGACGGACACGCTCATTTCTTCCCAGGTAAATTCAGCGACAGAGCTGGAAAATATTACGAAAAATTCGGATACGACTATACTCGTTTGGGTATGGCAACCTGGTACAAAAATGCAATTGAAAACGCACGTTTATGTCCAACTGCTCAAGAATTCCACAATACTTGCGAAGATGCATTAGCTGTAGGAATGACAAAACCAAATGGACGTTCTTTTGTTGATAATCTTAACGTTTTTGACTGCTCTAAAGTTTCCGACGGAGCATCAGGGATTGCAATTATGTCCGAAGAAGGTTTGAAGAGATGTGGGATTGCAGTAAAAGATGCAGTTGAAGTGATTGGATTGGGAATGGCTGAAAACAATATCACACAAGCACCTGCTGATTTAACTAAACTTGACGCTACTGCCATTGCAGTAAAGAAAGCCCTTGATTCTGCAAAAATAACAAAAGACGACATCGCAACTATCGAGCTTCACGACTGTTTCACTATCGCAGGCATTATGGCTCTAGAAGCAGTAGGTGTTGCTGAATACGGAAAAGGTCCTCAATTTGTAGCTGAAGGAAACACAGCAAGAAACGGCAAACTGCCTGTAAATACAACTGGTGGACTTGTTGGCTGGGGTCACCCAACTGGAGCAACAGGAGTACATCAAGCTGTTACTATTTGGGAACAACTTACTGGAAGAGCCGGTGATTCTCAAATAAATATTCCAGCAAATAAACCATATGGACTTACAATAAATATGGGCGGAGACGATAAA
>JAQVEY010000141.1 GCA_028697515.1 Bacteroidales bacterium
AAGCACAAAATGTTGAATATGAGCACTATGCTAATTATACAGTAGTACTTATTAATAACCTAAGTCAAGGTGTTTATTTTTTATTAATTAATGGAGATGGCTTTATAAAATTCAACAAAATCTAAATCTTACTTTTTCTCTATTACAGTAGGTTGGTCACTGAGATTTTTCGAAGTGCAGACGCGTGGGATTTCAGGGGCTTAATAATTATCAACATCTAAAATAATCTTATTCTTTTTCAAAGGTATAAATGCTTACGCTCCCAAGCATTAATTTTACAATCCCCTGATTTGAAAAGCCCTTAGTTTCAAAAACTGATTTAATATCAGTACTTCTGGCAAATTTAACTATAGATTCCGAGAGGTATTTGTAAGCTTTTTTCTGTTCCGGTAGCAGATTTCCAGATAGCGGTACCAATAATTTAAGATAGAGCAAAAAACCCCATCTGAAGATAAAAAATTTGGGAATTGAAAATTCCATAATTGAGATTATACCTCCTTTTCGCAGTATTCTATAAATTTCTTCAGTGGATTTTGACAAATCATCAAAATTCCTTATCCCAAATACAACAGTAATTAAATCAACAGAATTTTCGGGTAAAGGGATGTCTTCAGCAGTAGAAATAATAAAATCAGCGTTTGAACATTTCTGTTTAGCATGTTCGAGCATTCTTTCTGCTGGGTCAATGGCATAATACTTTTCTGCATTAAGTTTTTCGAGTTCTTTAAGTACATCTCCAGTACCACAGGCAAGATCTACGATTGTTTTATAGTTCTTGCCAGATAAATTTATAACAAACTTACATCTCCACTTTTTGTCAAGACCTAAGGACAATCTGTGATTAAGTGCGTCATACTTATCGGCAATATTATCAAACATTACTGGTATATGATTTTTGTATGTCTTCATAAAAAAAAGAGTCTGTATTTACAGACTCGTGATGTTTATTTTTTTGCTTTTTGCTTTTGCATTTTTGCTGCTTCTTCAAGTCTTTGTTGCCATTTTGATTTTGGTTTGGCAGGTTTCTTTTTATTTAATTCCATCTGTGCCAAAACTTTCTTTTCATCAATAATAAATTTCTGAATTATCCAAGTTTGAAGAATTGTAATTAAGTTGGCTAGAAAATAATAATAACTAAGACCTGATGAATATTTATTAAACCAGAAAATCATCATTACAGGCATAATATACATCATTGCTTTCATCCCTGGTATATTAGCATTTGTAGGTTGACTTGCACTTGTCATCTTAGTGGAAATCAACATAGATATTGCCATCAGTAAAGTGAAGAGACTGATATGATTACCGTAGAAACTTGATAACAATGGAATATTACCACTCCATTCAAAAATTGCATCGTATGTGGACAGGTCATTTGCCCATAAAAAGCTTTCTTGTCTTAATTCAATCGAAGCCGGGAAAAAGCGGAACATTGCTATTAGAATAGGAAACTGTAGCAACATTGGTAAGCAACCTCCCATGGGGCTTGCTCCAGCTCTTTTGTATAAAGCCATTGTTGCTTGTTGTCTTTCCATTTCTTTGCCTTTCGGGTATTTTAATAAGAGTTCATCAACTTGTGGCTTTAGTACTCTCATTTTTGCCGAGGATTTATAGGATTTGTAAGTTAGTGGAAATAATCCGATTTTTATTATTAATGTCAATAATAGGATTATAATTCCAAAATTGTCAATAAAACCTCCAAGCCAGTTGAAGATTGGGATTACAATAAATCTGTTTACCCATCCAAAAATACCCCAACCTAATGGCACAACTTTTTCGAGTTTTATATCATATTGCTTAAGAGTGGTAAACTTATTTGGACCAAAATAGAAACTGAAATTCTGAGCTTGTGTAAGAGTGTCTTTTATTTCAAAAGTAAATTCAGAGTTAAATTTTTTCAGATATTTACTGTTTTTATCTTCAAATTTTACAAGACTTACAGTAGGATTATCAAGTTTATCTTTTGATATAAGAATTGAGGAGAAGAATTGTTGTTTGTAAGCTATCCATTGAACCCCACCGCGACTCTCGAAATTGTCTTTATCTTTTGTTTCGCTAAGTTTTTCAATTTCTTCGTCTGCCATCCTTAGAAAGATTGTGGTATTGTTCGATTCCCAGTCTCTTCCTCTTTCTAGTGCAGGAATATTGCTATTCCATCTTAATGTCACATAAGGATTTGTTCTTATTTCTTCCTGCAACCCAACAAAATTGATGTCAAAATCAATCATATAGTCATCAGGATGAATAGTATAAAGAAATTCCAAATACTTATCAGCACTTAGTTGTAACCTCATTGCAGCTTTTATGTCTTTATCGCTGGATTTCTGAATGCTATCCGTAAAAACAGGAGTAAAATACATTTCGTTTGTAATAAGAGGCTTGCCTGCTGCCATTAATTCCAGACCAAAAACAGAAGCTGAGTCATTAACAAAAAGAATCAATGGCTCCTGATAATATGTTTTGTAATCTTTTAATTCAACAGAATAAATCTTCCCTCCCCGATTTGTAAGAGTAATTATCATTTTATTATTCTCAATTGTAAAAAACTCTTCGGTACCTATTGCAGCATCTTTAAAAATGCCGTATTTAGATTCCAAATCAACCGTTACAATAGAATCTTTTTGTGCAGAGGTAATTGTATCAGAAACAATTGCAAGTGAATCGGCAGATATTTTTGCAATACTATCTTGCTGTAAGGCAAGAATGTCTTTTTGTACTTTTTCTAAAGAGTCTTTACGATGTTCAACTTGTGCAATTGAATCATTTTTTCTTTTCATTTCGGCAATTTCTTCTTTACTTGGCTTTGTAATAAACATATAGCCAACAAGGAGAACGCCAATAACAACTAAACCTATTATACTATTTTTATCCATCTTCTAAGTTTATATTTTTTTCGATTCATTATATTTAATTGCAGCATTTACAAAGTTAACAAACAAAGGATGAGGGTTTGTAACTGTGCTTTTATACTCAGGGTGAAATTGTACACCGACATACCATCTATGATTTGGAATTTCTACAATTTCGACAAGTTCTGTTTCAGGATTTACTCCGGTAGGTATCATTCCAGCTTTAACAAAGGTATCTTCATAATTGCTGTTGAATTCATAACGATGACGATGTCTTTCATTAATTTTTAAAGTTTGGTATGCGTTATATGCATTTGATTCTTTTGTAAGTTTACATGGATATGAACCCAAACGCATTGTTCCGCCCTTTTCAGTTACCATTTTTTGCTCTTCCATTAAGTTAATGACCGGATTTTTACATTTACGGTCCATTTCCAAAGAATTTGCATCTTCGAGTTTAAGGACATTTTTTGCAAATTCGATAACTGCCATTTGCATTCCCAAACAAATTCCCAAAAATGGGATATCATTTTCACGAGCAAATTGACAAGCTAAAATTTTTCCGTTTATACCTCTGTGACCAAATCCAGGTGTTACAATAATTCCATCCGATTCTTTAAGTAAATCATTATAGGTTTGCTCTGTTACATCTTCGGAATGTACATAATTTATATTTACTCTAGCTTCGTTTGCTGATCCGGCATGGATAAAAGATTCATTTATAGACTTATAGGCATCTTTTAATTCTACATATTTTCCAACTAAGCTTATTTTTATATCATGCTTAGGATTTTTATATCTGTTGAGAAAATTTTTCCATTTTTTTAAATCGGGCTTTTCTCCAAGTTCCAAGTTGAAGATTGTAAGAACTCTTTCGTCTAGTTTTTCCCTATGCATTTCAATAGGGACTTCGTAAATTGTACTTACATCTCTCGATTCAATTACAGATTCTTTTTGTACGTTACAAAAATTTGCAACTTTATTTTTAATATCACTTGTAAGTGGGTGTTCTGTTCTTAATACTAAAATATCAGGTTGTACTCCGGCTTCTAATAATGTCTTTACTGAATGCTGTGTCGGTTTTGTCTTTAATTCACCACTTGCCGCTAAAAATGGTACTAGAGTTAAATGAATTACAATACATCTATTTCTTAATTCCCATCTCAACTGACGAACAGATTCTATATATGGCAAAGATTCGATATCACCAACAGTACCACCTATTTCAGTTATGACAAAATCATACTTGCCGCTAGTACCTAATAATTTTATGCGTCTTTTGATTTCATCGGTAATATGTGGAATTATTTGTACTGTTTTGCCTAAGAAGTCCCCATGTCTTTCTTTATTAATTACATCTTGGTAAATTCTGCCTGTAGTTACGTTATTTGCTTGAGATGTGAATACATTAAGGAATCTTTCATAATGTCCTAAGTCAAGATCTGTTTCTGCACCATCTTCTGTTACATAACATTCTCCATGTTCGTATGGGTTTAATGTGCCGGGATCAACATTAATATATGGATCCAACTTCTGTATAGTAACCGAGTAACCTCTCGATTGAAGAAGCTTAGCCAGTGAAGCAGAAATAATCCCCTTTCCCAACGAAGAAGTTACTCCACCTGTTACGAATATGTACTTAGTAATTGCCACAATATTAAATTTAAAATGTTAAACTGAGACCCATACTGGGCATTATTGGTAACTGATCTACACGATTGTAATCAACCCTGTCGAAATAAAAAATATTTTGTCTGTTGTAAACATTTGTAATACTAAAATTAATTTCAAGTTTGGAATGTTTACTTAAAGCCATTACTTTGTTTAAAGTTAAATCGAGTCTATGATAATATGGTAAACGACCTGTGTTTAAATCGCCATAAATTATTCCTAAAGATCCATTGCTCTGCCAATACGGATAATTGATACTGTTGTATAAATCGGGATTTTCGTAAAAGCCGGCGGTCTGTGTAAACGGGAATCCTGATCCTAAATTCCATCTTGCACTAACATTCCACGATTCTTGTTTGCCAAATTTGTAAGTAGTTACAAAGTTGATGTTATGTCTGCGATCGTAATGTGGACTATATACCTCTACTCCATCATCGCGTTTTACCCAGCCTAGAGAATATACAAACCAGACATATAAGTTCTTATGATCATATTTAATGAGGAAATCAACTCCGTAAGCGTAACCCGTTTCTATAACAAAATCTTTTTTTAGATAATCAGGTTTACTGCTATTAATAGCATTGTCGTCATAAATTTTATTGCGATTTATAGTCGAGAGTTGCGAAAAGTTCTTTAGATAACCTTCTATATTTAAATCAATTTTATTTGTTACGTCAACTTCAAATCCGGCAATTAAATGCTCTGATTTCTGAAGTTTATGAGTAATATTTTCACCTTTAAATGTATTAGGCAGATTTAAATCACCGCTTAAGAACCCATAAAAAAGATTTACAACATCTCTGTCACTATTGGCAGCAACGAGATTCTGAGAATATATTCCGGCAGCCATTTTAAAACGCAAAACTTCATTAATGTTATACTTTAGTCCAATGCGTGGTTCAGGAGATATTTCACTCATCGAAGCATAATATTGGATTCTGAATCCAGGTTCTATCAACAGATTTCCAAGATTCCATTTATACTTAAAATAAGTTGCTAATTCTGTTGTGTTTTCGTATTGTTCAAGGTGTCTTCCAACTGAATTGTAAAAACTATAATTAGTATTGAAGCCCAAAGTTTCTATACCCCAGACGAATTGATTTTTACCCAGAAAATATAAGAAATCAAGACCAAGATTATATCCTTTAATTCCGCTTGAGCTGGGTAGATTGTCAAGAGTTTGAAGACTTATGTTATAATCGGAATATGAGAAATTTGCTTTTATCATAACTGTCGATCCTGAGGGTACAACAGTAAAGTTGGCTCCTACACCATACGAATCCCATCCAAGATTGCTCAAACCCTGATAGCTGACTTTATCATTAAATTTGAATCCAAATAGATTTATACGACTTCCTTCAGGAGAATTTAGAGATATTTTACCATATAAATCGGTATAATTAAATGGTAAGCCTAGGCCGTCGTTTATATATTTATATATAAGTTTTGAAGATTGCTCAAGAAATGATGTCTTACCTGAAAGTATATACGAAAGGCTTGACTTACCTTCCTGATATTTAACTAGTGGTCCTTCGAGCATTAGTTTTGTCCCAAAAGTACTTCCTGATACTTTCCCTGAAAATCGGTTAGGATTACCGTCACGCATCGAAATGTCCATAACTGAAGATATTCTTCCTCCGTATTCAGAATTAAAACCACCTGTATAAATATCTGCATTACGGATAATATCAGAATCAAATACGGAAAACAAACCTATTGAATGGAAAGGGTTATAAATTGTCATACCATCCAATAAAACGAGATTCTGTATATTAGAACCTCCTCTTATGTACAGCTGTCCTCCTTGGTCTCCAGTAAAGGTTACACCCGGTAGGACCTGTAAATATTGAGCTATATCAGGTTCACTTCCTATTGACGGAAGCTGTTTTATTTGTGTAGGGGAAACTCTCACAATTGAAATTCTGGTTTGAGTCCGCATCTCTTCACGTTCAGCTGATACAATTGCTTCGTCAAGAACAAATGCAGCTTTTGATAAATAATAATTCTTTGAGAATATT
>JAQVEY010000142.1 GCA_028697515.1 Bacteroidales bacterium
TCATCAACTAGAAGAATTTTAATTTGACTTTTCTCTTTCATAATCTTTTCAATAAATCTGAAACTTGATATAAAAGTAGTAAAATTGTTTGAAGACGACAAATAAAAAAACTTTATACTGTGGTAAAACTAAAACTCCCACGCGAGTAACTCGCGCGGGAGTTTTAGGGAGTTTTAGTTTTAATAAAAAAATTATTGTCAATCAATAATTACTACTACCACGCGAGAAACTCGCGCGGTAGTATAGAGAAACTCGCGCGGTAGTATAGTGTTGTGATTATTGTGACAAAGTTTTTTGGTGTCGCCAGCAGAAAATGGTAATCGAAAAATATCACATTTCTATTTTTTTGTAAGAACTCTTTTTCATTTTTGTCATCGCCACAACTTAACCGCTAAAAGGCGGTTAACTCGTGAACACCACTAAAAACAATTAATAGTATGAACAAAAACGAAACAAAAAGGGCTCGGAACCAAAGCTCACGAGCTTGCGAGTAAAAACGATGCTTCCCCCCACCTCAGACTTCTCTCAGTGCATCGCTTTGTGGTTCTACTTAGAATCTAAAATATATAAATGGATTAAAGCCCGATGAAGATATGTCGGCAACTGAAATAATTAGTAAAACCAAACATAATCCCGCCATAATAAAATACCTACGGTTAGGGTAATCCTGATAAAGGACTTTTGTTTCTAAAGCTTTTCCCAACTTAACTGCAGTGATAAAACTAAAGAAGACTGCTATTATCAAAATGACATAGAATTCACGATCAAAATAACCTAAACTACCAAAATCAAATGAAAACAAATTTCCTATATATTGAAAAGCATAGCTTAGCGTTTCCGATCTAAAAATAACCCATCCTACTATTGTAATAAGAAATGTAAGAGCCATAGCTGGCCATTTTCCAATTTTATTAAGCACTTTGAGAAGAAAGAGTCTGTCTAGAATTAAAAAAATACCATGAAAAGCACCCCAAGCAACAAAAGTCCAGGCTGCCCCATGCCATAAACCCGAAATAAGAAATACAAACCAAAGGTTAAAATACAACCTGCCTTTGGAATTGACTTTGCTTCCGCCCAATGGAATATACAGATAGTCTTTCATCCATCTTCCGAGAGTCATGTGCCAACGTCTCCAAAATTCTGAAATAGATCTTGAGATATAAGGATTATCAAAGTTTTCGGGGAATTTAAATCCTATCATTTTGCCCAAGCCTATCGCCATATCAGAATAACCGGAAAAATCGAAATAAATCTGAAAAGTATAAGCTAAAATACCTATCCATGCTACTGAACTGTTCATTGATTGTACATCCATTGCAAAAATTCTATCAGCCTCTGCTCCCATTACATTTGCAATTAAAACCTTTTTGGCTAAACCAATAATAAATCTGAATAATCCGGTTAGCTTATTATCAATAGTTTCATTCTCTTTTCTATCATTTAACTGGTCGGCAATTTCGCTATAACGTACGATAGGGCCTGCAATAAGTTGAGGAAATAACAAAATATAAAGGCATAGATCAGAGACTTTCTTTAAAGGCGGATGTTTACCTCTATATACATCTATGCTGTATGTAAATTTTTGAAATGTAAAAAAGCTAATTCCTATTGGCAAGATAATCTTTGCAAGGTGTACCTGACCTGCACCACTGAGATTAAGAAGAACATTAAAATTGTCAACAAAAAAGTTTGCATACTTAAAATATGCCAATAATCCCAAATTTAAAATCACTGATAAAGTAAGAAGCCAGTTTTTAGATCTACCTTTTGCCTCATACATTTTCTTTACAATGAAAAAATCGGCAATTACCGAACCTATCACAACAAAAATAAAACTTGGAGCACCCCAAGCATAGAAGAATATACTTGCTGCTAAAGCTATGTAATTCTTATATTTAACATCAGCTAAATAATAAATACCCAAGAATATGGGCAAGAAATATAAAAGAAATATGGTGCTACTAAAAACCATTTTTATTCAATAGTTATTTCATAAATTTCTCCTACATAATCCTTAGCCGGAAAAGGGATATTCTCCTGAAGATATGGCGATCCTGGCCACCATCTGGTATTGTGAAACTCCTGAGTAATAATAAGTAACATCTGATTATCGGGAATCATAGATATTGTATTATCAATATAACCTACTTCATATAATTTGTTTTTCTCGGGACCGATTCTCCAAATAATTTTATCGGGTTGCCAATCAATCTGGAAGTAATAATAATCACTGCCAAAAAGTTCATCATCAGGAGCCATGTGTTTTGTAGTAACTGCTCTGTAACAATCTTCCCAACGATGAGCCAGATATGTCTTACCATTATGTGTAACAGAATGACAACCTGCCGAAAAGTTTCTAGGCTCCCAGCAAGCCATATCCCAATTTGTGCAACACACTGCAATATTTTTTCTATCTCTCAAAACATCGTCAGGGAGCTTGATATTCCATGCTTTTACTTGATTTGTTTTTGCTTCATAATTCCCATAAACCGGAGGAAATTTTTCAGATGGGCAGTATGGAACGGTTTTTAAAATTTCGAAGTCAATTTCGGAATAAGCTACCTGCTCAACTCTATCGTCTGTCCTTCCTCCCCAATAAGTTTTCATATAACCTTTCTTTTTGCAAGGTCTTCGCAAATTCCAACCTGTTTCATTCTGACCACGCCCTCCCTGATTTATTAGCCAAATAGCATTTGTAATGCCATTCCATACAAAATCCTCATTCAACAACTCGGTTAGCTTAACTTTAACAGTATATTTTCCATATGTAAATCCATGACGGGTTATCATGCCTGTGTTTTGCTTCTGCCATTCACCAAATGTAGAAGCAGGATTTTTAATTACTATTTTATTTTCAATAGTATCACTATAAATTGTCTGACATGGTTTTGAAGGTGTTTGAGGCAACACAGTTATTCTATCTTCGGTTTTGTAAAAAGTCCTTAACCAATTGTATTCTTCCTGAGTAAAATTACCTCCAAAAAAATCTTCAATAACCGGAACATTATCAAATTGGGAAGACTCGTCAATATAATGAATAAATTGTGATATCGTGGCATTTTCGTATAACTCATCAGTTATATTGCAATTACAGGAATAATAATCTCTGAAATCTGGCTCCTGAGAAGATTTGTACAATGATTCGTTAATATAAACCCCACTACCTAGATTGGGTGAAGCTTTTACTGTTATAAACTTATCTGTAAAACTTATTATACAATTTTCAAGAGATTTACCATCGCCGTGTAAAAAATAATAATAGGGGGAAACGAAATTGCTGTCTTTTGTCAATTTAATGTTTTTAATATAATCAGGAATTTTTTGAAATCCTTCTTCATCAATAATTACTAATAAGAAACTATAATCACCAACTCGTGGGTTTCTCTTCCATCTGTCGTTTTCTCCATTATAAAAATATTTGTCTTCATTTCGTGGATTTCCAACTATCCGAAATTTATCCTTAATAATAAGTTTTTGATCAGGTTCTACTTGTCCGCAATATTTAAATAGTGTATCCGTATTTTCCCAAGATCCATAAAAATTCTCATGAGCGTATGGATTTTGATTAGCTGGATTGTTCTTATCATTATCTGGGAATTTATACGATTCGTTCTGATAGTATATTTTATAATAAAACTTCTTGGGCTTATCGCTATCATTTTGAATTTCAAAATCAAAATCAAAACATCCATTTTCTGTTTGAGATTTACTCGGAACAACAAATCCATTCATTGCTCCAGTATAATCCATAAAAATTACCTTATCTTCAAAATTAGTTTTAATATTTAAATCTATCAAACTAAAATCACTTGTTTTCAGAGGCTTCTTTTTATCATTATTACATGAATAAACAACTAATAGAACTAAGATAAATATTACTAATCTATATTTTTGCATAATTAATCATTAAACGAATATATTTCTGTTTTTTGTGTTAACCAGTCAACCCTATTAATATTGTCTTGGAATATAATTATTTCTGACTTAGTGTCTCCACAAAAATCTCCACAAATAATTTTTGTATATTCATAATATTTAGGATTCTGCTTAGCTGCAAAGCCTCTGAAATCAATATTATAAAGAATATTGTATGTCATATAGTCGAACCCGATAAGTTTTAGATCGAATCTCACATTTCGATTAAATTGCAACAATTTAGTTTGTTCAGAGTTATCGTCATTTATAACATAGTACTCACTTATAAAATCGAGCTTTTCATACCCCTGAACCGAAGAATTTTTATGATTAATGGACTTAGTCCAAGTTTTAGATACTTTATCATAATTAAGGAAAACATATTTGTTTACAGAATTCTCTAAATAAATAATTAGGACTTCTTTTATCTCATTAAAAAATTTTGCTTTAATAACTTTTAAATTTCCTGTTTTAGGATTGAAAAGCTTAGTGTTTGAGATAAAAGTGTTTTGTTCATTAAAGCTTGCAATATTACCATCATTTTCAAATACAGAAACAGAGTTATCGGGATTTAGAGCGATATACGAAATTTTGTTTGAGTTTTTGTAATTAAACTGCCTTGTCAAAACAAATTCTTGTGATTTTTTTTCGTATTTGTACATATTAATATTTTGCCCATTTGGCACAGATGAGAATAAATATCCCTCATCAGAATAAAATATTGCATTATTACCGGGCTGAGAACTAAACTTCGGTTTAATAAATTTTACAATTTTATTTTCGACAAAAGCAATTCCAAATTCATTTGAACTATTAAAGAATATTTGGTCTTTTGATAATGAAGAATCAAATTTATCTACTAGTATTCTTGAGCTCTTTGTGAAAAGTTTATTGAGTTCATTGGTACTTTTTTCCTGACAAGTATTGCAATAAACATATTTTGTTTCGTATGGGGGATGATTTGCCTTAGCCTGAAACTTTTTTTCTTTCATCATATTAAATGCCGGCAACACAGTGTCATTGGTCAAATCATTTTCCTTTATAACCAAATAAACATCATCTATGAAGACCTGGTTGTCATTTCGATTCCACAAATATATTTTCAAGAAATTCTCATTTTTCGCAATATCAGGAGGAATAATTACGCTACCATTGGCGATTTCCCAGTTTTTTTCTTTAAAACTTGCCTTCGAAAGATCAACCCCCTGCCATAATAAATCTTTATGCAATGAATCACAAATCGAAATTACAAAAACAGCATCCAAATCTTTAGTTTCGCTCAAATAACTAAAACTGAATGAAATGCTGTACAAATTACTAATATCCAACTCACTTAAAGGGAAAATAATGCTTTCCGAAAAATCGTCTTTCCCTTTTGCAAAAGTACTGTAGAATCCTGATTTTGCATATTTTGATGAAATTTGCTTACTGTTTATATTCTCAAAATCAATAAGTTTAGTTCTTAAACCTAGCTCCGAATTATTATTATTCAATGAAATTGTCACATCATCAAGGTATAATGATGAACTTTTTGTATCCTTATTCCATAAATAAGTTTTGATAAAAAGACCTGTATTAACAAATTTCTTTGGAAGCTTGAAACTGTGTGAAAAAGAGTACCAATTATCTGCTGTAAAATAATCTCCCTTAACAACAAATCCTTCCCAATATAATTGATTATTATTTTGATCAATAACAGTAAAAACCCAAACTGCATCAACATCAGATGAAGTTGGATTTATCCAGAATCTTATATTTACATCACCAATCTCTGAAGTGTCATTTGTTGGTATGGGAATAGTAATTGCGGCACCGTAAGGATTATTGTTATCAGAAATCCCACTGTTTTTACCAGAAAGTGCTCTCTCTTTTGACAAAGCAGAATTTGCATTTAAATAATTGTAGGACTCAAAATCTATAAGAAACTGAAAATTGTCTTCTTGATTTATCAATACTGGAACTTTTTTGATTGAGGGTTTATTCAGTCTTTTTCCAATTAAATAAACAGACAAAGACAAACCTAAAAAGCCAAACACAAACAAGCACAATAACAGCATCTTAGCTTTTCTAATCTTCAACACTTTAGCCATTCAATTTTATTAATAAAAGTTTAAAACATCTGTTAATTATGACTGTGTAAAAATACAAATTAGTTTTAACTATTACAAAATAAACATAAAATCTAAAATGCTCAAGACAAAGAATTTCTGATTGCTTTTTTAAGATGTTTTATTTGATTGAAAAACAATTTCGTAATTATAACGGTATCCCCAGTTTTATTTTCGCATTTTCGATTAAATAATTTGCATCATCAGATAGCTGACGTTCAAAACTTACATCATTAGTTTCAGCTTTTTCCTCAATATATTTCTTGAATTCGGCATTAGAAATAATCAAATTTTGTACATAGTTTAATGACTCTTCCTTAGTGTAATAATCTCCTATATAGAAAGCTTTAACTCTTTCGGTAAATATCTCAACAGTATCAACATCTGCAACAAACGAATAAGCTTCTATCATTTTATTTTAATAAATTATATAAAGTACTACATAAGTGTTGTTTTTTACATTGCCTAAGCTTCCGTTATTTATTGTATATTCTTTTTTTTTTT
>JAQVEY010000143.1 GCA_028697515.1 Bacteroidales bacterium
TACACGGTCTTGAAGGCGCTTTTAGAGATGTATTTCCTCTGACAAATTCAGACGGAAGTTTAGTAATGGATTTTATTTCATACGATTTCGGCGAACCGAAATATTCTGTTGAAGAATCCATAGCCAGGGACGAGACTTTTGCAGCACCTTTAAAAATCAAATTAAGACTTTCACATAAAAAAGAAGACGGCAAAATGAAAGAACTTTCCGAACAGGAAGTTTATTTCGGCGATATTCCTCTTATGACGCCTACCGCTACGTTTGTTATAAACGGAGCAGAAAGAGTCGTCGTCAGCCAGATACACCGTTCACCGGGCGTTATTTTCGAAGAAGATGAAGAAAAGAAAGTAACGATTTTCGGAAAACCTTTATACTTCGGAAGAATCATTCCTTACAGAGGAGCATGGGTTGAATTTGAATTTGACCAGAACGGTATTCTCTATGTAAGAATCGACAGAAAAAGAAAAATATTGGCAACAACGCTTTTAAGAGCAATAGGTTTTGAAAGCGATGTTGAAATTTTAAATTTATTCAGAGATACAAAAGAAGTTTCGCTTGACGCGGCTCCTTCAACTCTTGCAAACGAATGTCTTGCGGACGATATTTTTGACAAGGCGACAGGCGAAGTTCTTTTTGACGCGGGAAAAGAACTTACGGAAACCGTAATTGAAAAGATGAAAGCGAAAGGTCTTTCCACCGTTGTCGTATTTAAAGATACTACAATTCTTTTGACTCTTAAAAAAGATTCAATCAAAACACAAAAAGAAGCAGTAAATCATATTTATAAAGTTTTAAAAACACAGGAATTTATCGTTCAGGAAAGAGCGCAGGGATTTTTAGACGAGTTGTTGTTTAAATCGGTAAGGAGATACGATTTTACTACAATCGGAAGATATAAAATTCTTAAAAAACTCGGACCTATTTATCAGTATTACAAAGATAATTTTAATTTGACAATACCGGCGGAAAATAAAAGAACCGTTGCAAGAGAAGATATAGTTATGACTATAAAGTATCTTCTTATGATTTATAACGGCGACACAAGTTTTGAACATGCCGGCAAAAAAATAAAATTGGGGTTAGACGATATAGATCATTTGGGAAACAGAAGAGTAAGATCTGTCGGAGAACTTTTGGAAAATCAGGTTAGAATCGGATTAGTTCAGATGGCAAGACTTGTAAAAGAGTATATGAACAATCAGGATAAAGCGACAGTTACTCCGAGATCTTTGATTAATATTACTCCTTTTGTCGCACAGATTAGAAAATTTTTCGGAACGTCCCAGCTTTCTCAGTTTATGGATCAGATTAATCCTCTGGCGGAACTTACGCATAAGAGAAGGCTTTCTGCATTAGGCCCGGGAGGTCTTAACAGAAAAAGAGCGGGATTTGAAGTCAGAGACGTGCATTATACACATTATGGAAGAGTATGTCCGATTGAAACACCTGAAGGACCAAACATCGGTCTTATAACTTCATTGTCTGCTTATGCAAGAGTCAACCAGTACGGTTTAATTGAAACGCCTTTCAAAAAAGTTGACTCCGGAAAAGTTACAAATAAAATTGAATATATGACAGCTGATACGGAAGATGATTTATTTGTCGCACAGGCAAATACTCCCATAGACGACAAAGGAAAATTCACTATCGATACGGTTCAGGGAAGATTTTATAATGATTTTTTGTTTAAAACTCCCGATAAAGTAGATTATATGGATATTTCTCCTATGCAGGTAGTTTCTGTATCTGCAGGTCTTATTCCTTTCTTGGAACATGATGACGCAAACAGAGCACTTATGGGCTGTAACATGCAAAGACAGGCGGTTCCGCTTCTTGTTACGGAAAGACCATTTGTTTGTACAGGTGTTGAAGATAAAGTTGCAAAAGATTCAGGAGTATCAGTTGCGGCTCAGATAGACGGAGAAGTTGTTTCCGTTTCAGCTGATGAAATAATAGTATGGAACAGTAAAGACGGCGTCAAACAGCATACGTTAAGCAAATATTTGAGATCCAACCAGGATACATGCATTAATCATATTCCGATTGTAAAAGTCGGAGACAGCGTTAAAAAAGGCGATATTATAGCCGATGGACAGGCGACTAAAGAAGGACAGCTTTCACTCGGACAAAATCTTTTGATAGCTTTTATGCCTTGGGACGGTTATAATTTTGAAGATGCAATTTTGTTGTCGGAAAAATTAGTTCAGGACGACAGATTTACGTCTGTTCATATAAGAGAATTTGAAACAGAAGCAAGAGAAACAACAAAAGGAAGACCGGAAGAAATAACGAAAGATATTCCGAACGTCGGAGCAGAAGACTTGCTCAATCTTGATGAAGACGGAGTAATCAGAGTCGGAGCAAACGTACAGAGAGGGGATATTCTCGTAGGTAAAACAGCTCCTAAAGGCGAGCAGCAGTCTACGCCGGAAGAAAGACTTTTAAGAGTGTTGTTTGGTAAAAAAGCCGAAGACGTACAGGATGTTTCTTTAAGAGTTTCACCCGGAACGGCGGGAAAGATTTTAGCCGTAAGATCATTTGTAAGAAGAGAAAAACTTTCCGAAAAAGAAGTTAAGAAAAAACAGGAAGAAATGACTTCCATATATAAAGCCGCAAAAGCAAAACTTGAAAAAGAAAAGAAGGAAGTTCTTGCGCAGGTTTCAAAATCAGAGGCAAAGAAAATAGAATCTTTGTATGAAGCAAAAGAAGAAATACTTAAACAAAATTATGAGAAAGAAAAAGAAAGATTTAAAAAAGGCGACGAATTGCCTGTTTCAGTAAATAAAATTGTTAAAGTTTACATAGCGTCAAAATTGAAAGTTCAGGTCGGAGATAAACTTGCGGGAAGACACGGCAACAAGGGTATCGTTTCAAGAATACTTCCTGTTGAAGATATGCCTAGACTTCCCGACGGAACGCCGGTAGACTGTGTCCTTTCTCCTCTTGCTATACCGTCTCGTATGAACGTAGGACAGCTTTTGGAAGCTATGCTCGGATGGGCAGGAAAAGTATTGAATACCCAGATGGTAACTCCTGTGTTTGACGGCGCAAGCGAAGATCAGGTTAAAGAACAGGTAAGAAAAGCAAAAGATATGCTTGTTGAACAAAAAGAAAAAGAATTTAAGCAGAGAGGTTTGAAAGGCGAGGAACTTAAGAAGGCTCTTGAAGATTACAGGTTGAATTATCTTCCCACAGATGACTGCAAAATAACGCTGTTCGACGGAAGAACCGGCGAAGCATTTATGGAAAAAGTTACGATCGGCGTTATGTATATGTTAAAACTTAACCATTTGGTTGAAGACAAAATGCATGCAAGGTCAACCGGTCCGTATTCTCTGATTACAAGACAGCCTCTCGGCGGAAAAGCCCAGTTCGGCGGACAAAGATTCGGAGAAATGGAAGTATGGGCGATACAGGCCTACGGCGCATCGCATGTTTTACAGGAATTTTTGACTGTAAAATCGGACGATGTTGACGGAAGAGTCAAAATGTACGATGCGATAATAAAAGGCGAAGCCATATCAGAGCCCGGAGTTCCGGAATCGTTTAAGGTTCTTGTAAACGAACTCAGAGCTTTAGGATTGAATGTAAGCCTTTTAAGCAATAAGAACGCCGCGGAAGAAACTGTCGTTGAAGAAAAAAAATAATCTCAAATTAAGCTATTTGAGAATAACGGAAGGACAATATAAATGAGTATAAATAAAAAAAATTCAAAGAAAAAAACACAAAGTCTGAATTTCTTAGATTTTGATGCCGTGAAATTAACGGTTGCAAGCCCGGACGATATTAAGTCATGGTCTTACGGTGAAGTAAAGAAACCGGAAACTATTAATTACAGAACATTCAAACCCGAGAGAGACGGGTTGTTCTGCGACTGTATATTCGGTCCTACGAAAGACTGGGAATGCCACTGCGGAAAGTATAAATACATAAAACATAAAGGAACAGTATGCGACAGATGCGGAGTTGAAGTCGCCGAATCAAAAGTAAGAAGAGAAAGATTCGGACACATCAATTTGGCAGTACCTGTTGCTCATCCGTGGTTTTTGAAAAAACCGCCGTCAAGAATAGGCATTTTGCTCAATATGAAAATATCGGATCTTGAAAAAGTTATTTATTATACGAAGTATGTTGTCACAAATCCTTTGAGAGACGTTTCGGATACGATATCTTTTTTACATAAAGGAACTTTGTTAAAAGAAGAAGAATTTAATTTATTTAATTACGGGATGAACAGCGCCGTAGTAAGAGAAGAACTTAAAAATGTTTTTGACGGCATTGCCGCAGAAGAATTTGAAATAAAAGACGAAAAAGAATTGAAAAAAATTCTTGAAAAAGAAGTTAAAACGATGGCCGATTTCAGCGGCGAGAAAAAAACGGAAATAGCGAATAAAATATTTGAAAACATAAAGAAAGGTTCAAAATATTACAGATGTTATTTTAAACCGCACAGCGTATATTTTTATGATGTTGAATCATCGCAAAAATCAGAAATAAAGAAGATTTTGTCTTCTGCTTTTGAAAAATCGGAAACGATTTTAATATCCGAAGCCGACAGAAAAATAAAAATAGAATTTTTTGACCGCGAAAAAGAAAAACTTTTTACCGAACTGAGAAAAAATCCGGAAGGGTTGAAACAGTTTGAGGGGAAACTTAAAATAGAAATGTTCAGAATGGATATGCCTATTTTAAAAACTTTCTCAAAACCGGAAACACCTTTGATTCTTGAAGAATCCGATATTAAGAAATTTCAATCCGGATTCGGCACAAACCTTAAAGTTGATATCGGCGCTTCAGCCGTAAGAAAATTGCTTGAAGAACTTAATTTGGAAGAAGAACAAAAAGCGATTTCAAAAGAAATAGCAAAAACGACATCTGATGCCGAAAGAGCAAGACTTATAAGAAAACTCAGAGTTGTTGAAGGATTTAACAGATCAGATTCAAGACCGGAATGGATGATACTTACAGTATTGCCCGTAATTCCGCCTGATTTAAGACCATTGGTAGCTCTTGAAGGCGGCAGATTTGCGGCAAGTGATTTGAATGATTTATACAGAAGAATTATAAACAGAAACAACAGGTTAAGACATATTGAACAGTTAAAAGCCCCGACAGTTATGATAAATAACGAAAAGAGACTTTTACAGGAAGCCGTTGACGCTTTGATTGACAACGATTCTATGGCAAGACCCGTAACGGGAGCCGGCAACAGAGTTTTAAAATCATTGTCCGATACGCTTAAAGGCAAGCAGGGAAGATTCAGACAGAATTTGCTCGGTAAGAGAGTTGACTACTCAGGAAGAAGCGTTATCGTTGTAGGTCCTACGCTTAAGCTGCATCAGTGCGGTATTCCTAAAGAAATGGCTCTTGAACTTTTCAAGCCTTTTATAATAAGAGAACTTATTGCTCAGGAAGGAGCAACTCTTAAATCTGCAAGAAGAATATTAGAAAGAGGCGACGTAAGAGTATGGAGCATACTTGAAAAAGTAACGAAAGAACATCCTGTTATGCTTAACAGAGCTCCTACGCTGCACAGACTCGGTATTCAGGCATTTGAACCCGTTTTGGTTGAAGGAAAATCAATACAGCTTCATCCGCTTACATGTACGGCATTTAACGCTGACTTTGACGGCGACCAAATGGCAGTTCATGTTCCTATTTCAATAGAGGCGCAGCTTGAAGCAAAAATGCTCATGATGACCACAAAAAATATTTTGTCTCCTTCATCCGGAAAACCTATAACGGTTCCCGGACAGGATATAGTTTTGGGAAGCTGCTTTATAACTAAAGAAAAAATGGGAGTTCACGGCGAAGGAAGTATTTTTTCGTCAGTTGCGGAAGTTATAAGCGCATACCAGCAGAGAGAAGTGGATTTGCATGCAAGAATTAAAGATCTTGGCATTACAAATCTTAAAGACTCAAAGTTAAAAGACAACGAACAGAAAGATTTGTCAAAATGGAAAAATTATAAGGGTGAAAATCCGAATTATACGACAGTCGGAAGAGTGATATTTAATGACCACTTGCCGAAAAACGATGACGGATCATATGCTCTCGGTTATATAAACAGAGACGTAGGAAAAAAAGATTTGGTTTCCCTGATAGATACATGTTTTAAGACATTGGGCCAGTATAAAACCGTTATATTGCTCGATGAAATAAAGAAACTCGGTTATAAATATGCGACGCTTGCAGGCGTTTCAATTTCAATAGATGCCATGAAAGTTCCGCCTAAAAAAGACGTGATGGTAAAAGAAGCGAAAGCATTGATTAAAGAAATTGAAAAACAGGCAAAATTAGGTTTGATTACCGAAAGCGAAAGATATAATAAGATAATAGATATCTGGACTAAGGTTACAGACGGAGTAGCAGACATAATGTTTGACGAAATGAAAAAGGACGAAAAAGAGCCTTACAAACCTAATACGAACAGATTTAATTCAATATTTATGATGGCAGATTCAGGAGCCAGAGGTTCAAGACAGCAGGTAAGACAGC
>JAQVEY010000144.1 GCA_028697515.1 Bacteroidales bacterium
TGGTCACTGGAATAATACAGGACGCAATTTTCTAACTGATAAAATTGATGGAAATGTTATGTTAAGGTTCAAACTAAATGACGGACATATTTTACCTGAAGGAATAGTTTCACCATATTTAACAGTGGGATTAGGTTTAGCAATGTATCTTGACGGTCGTAATTTTGAATCAAATAAAAATGACTGTTTGTTGCCAATGGGTTTTGGCTTTAAATTCGACATTACTGAAGAAATAGCTTTACAATATCAATTCCTTTATGTGCATACTAATCATGATTACAGAGAAGCTCCATGGACAGACAGAAATCAAAATGATCGATTCTTTCAGCAATCTGTAAGTGTAGTATATGCTTTTGGAAAATCTCAGTTTATTGATACTGATGGTGATGGCGTTGCTGATGAATTTGACAAGTGTCCCGGTACTCCAAGTGGTGTTAAAGTAGATGCAAATGGATGTCCAATTGATAAAGATGGTGACGGTATTGCTGATTATCTTGACAAATGTCCTGATGATTTCGGACTTGCTGCTTTTGAAGGTTGTCCCGATTCTGACGGTGACGGTATAATTGATAGCGAAGATGATTGTCCTAAAGATAAAGGCTTAGCTGAATTTAAAGGTTGTCCTGATACTGATGGTGATGGTATTATGGATAAAGAAGACGATTGTCCAAAAGATAAGGGATTGGCAGAATTTAATGGTTGTCCTGATACTGATGGTGATGGTATTATTGACAGCAAGGATGATTGCCCAAAAGTAAAAGGTTTAGCAGAATTTAATGGTTGTCCTGATACAGATGGTGATGGTATTCCAGATAAAGATGACAAATGTCCTAAAGTATTTGGTGTTGCCGCTAATAAAGGTTGTCCAGAAGTAAAGGAAGAAACAAAGAAGATTTTTGAACAAGCTCTTACCGGTATTCAGTTCGAAACAGGTAGTGATGTTATTAAAGCGACTTCGTTTGGCATTTTAGACCAAGTGGTTAAGGTTATGATTGATAATCCAGAATATTCATTACAGATTAATGGTCACACCGATAATGTTGGAGATCCTACCAGAAATATGGATTTGTCTGATCGTAGAGCTGCTTCAGTTAAGAAATATTTAACTGATAAGGGCGTAGATGCAAGCAGAATGGAATCTAAAGGCTATGGAGACACAATGCCAATAGAAGACAATAATACAGTCAATGGTCGTGCGAAAAATAGAAGAGTTGAGTTTAAAGTAATTTTTGAGATGTAACAGATGTGTTCTGACATTTCAAAATTATTATTAATTTAAAAATTGCAGTTATGTTGAAAGAATTTAAAGCGTTTGCTATCAAAGGAAATTTGATAGATATGGCAATAGGTATTATCATTGGTGCTGCATTCGGTAAAATTGTAACATCATTTGTAAATGATATTATTATGCCACCTATAGGCTTACTTTTAGGTGGGGTAAATTTTACCGAATTGTCGGTTGTACTAAAAAGTGCGGTAACCGAAGCTGATGGAACTATTATACCGGCAGTTACCTTAAACTATGGTAATTTTATCCAAATTATTATTGATTTTCTTATTGTTGCTTTTGTAATCTTTATGGTAGTAAAGGCTATTAATAGAATGAAAAAGAAAGAAGCTGAAGCTCCAGCAGTACCACCTGCTCCCTCGAAAGAAGAAGTGTTGCTGACTGAAATCAGAGATCTTCTGAAAAAATAATATTGATGTTCTTGTAAAAAAAATACGTGGGTAACACGTATTTTTTTTTGAAAACATATTGCAATTTTCCTACTTTGAACTAAATCTTGTATATTTGCTAAAATAACCATAAATATGAAAATAGTATTTTGCATTGTTTTTATACTCTTGATAGGGCTTTTTAGTAAAGCTCAAGGCTTACATTATGGTTTAAATGGTGGATTTACTGCTTCGACCATAATAGAGAAGTCGGATGTTAATTCTGGTATAAATAAAACTCTTAAATATGGATATCAGGCTGGTGTTTGCGCTGAATTTGACTTGCTTGATGTAATTTATGTTGGAACGGCAATAAATTTTGTAAGCAAAGGAGATAAATTCAAGGACCAGTTTGCTGTTTCTAAAGCAAATTTTGGTTGCTTTGAAGTGCCTGTTTATTTTGGATACAAAATTCCTCTTGGGAATTTTTATATTAGTGCCAATATCGGTCCGTACAGTAGTATCGCTATAGTTGGTAAGAGAAGTTTTAATGTAGATGATGATCCTCAGAACGAACCTCCTTTTGAATGGAATTTTGAAGATACTGGCCATGAGGCTTATATTGATAATAATACTGAATTTTTTGGTGAAGAATGGAATTCTTACAAAAGATTTGATAGTGGTATAAGTGCAGGATTGAAATTGGGCTATCAGCAATATCAAATTTCTGCCACATATTCTAGAGGCTTTGTAGATATAAGACCTGAGGAAACAATAAAATCAAATAATTCTGTATTAAATGTCTCTTTTGTTTATTTTATTAAATACTAGATGATTTTAAGAATTTAAAGAAATGAAAATGAATCTATTGCAACTTTTAAATCATTTTTACAATTCAGTTATGATTAAACTGTATATATTGATTTTAGTTTTAGTTTTAAATAACATTGCATATTCACAAAACTATTACCTGAATTTCTTTTCCGGCTCTGATACATTAGATATTCAGTCTATTAGTGTTAGAAATCTGTCAAATGACTCCATAATCGTTGTTAATGCAGATGATGTAGTCCATTTGCTAGCACCTGACGATTTAAAATTCTCATACATTTCGCAGAATGATTTTAGTGTTTTTCCTAATCCTACCTCAGGTGAATTTTACGTGAATATTAGTATTCCTAATGCAGGAAATGTTTTAGTCGAACTATTTGATATAAGTGGAAAACGAATATACAATACTCAGTTTTATGCCGAAGAAGCCATATACAAACTTAAGTTTCAGGGAGTTCTGTCAGGAATATATTTTATTGTTATAAAATCTGATTCATTTGTTTTTTCTGAAAAGATATTGGGTGTTCAAAATGGAATTTCCAACATTAGAATGGAAGTTCTAGAAACTATGGTAGCATCTGAGGAAGATATTTTGGAGAAGTCAAAAGAAATTTACTTTATTCCTTATAATTTTGGTGATGTATTACTGATGACGGCAATTTCTGAAAATGGAAATAAAACTAATAAAGCAATATTATTAACTGACGATGGTTCTCTAGCTGATGGCGATAATTTCAATATTTTCTTTAATTTTTATAATTGTAAAGATTACGAACAAAATGAATATGCTGTGGTCGAAATTGCGGATAAAGTTTGGATGGCAGAAAATATTAATAGCGTTGTTTTTGCTGATGGACAATCGATTAAGCAGATAACTTCAGATAATACTTGGCAACAACTAAGCACAGTTGCATATTGTGATTACGATAATCTCAGTTCTGAATCAGAAGGGTATGGGAGATTATATAATTGGTATGCTGTTCATTATTCCGGAGGGATTTGCCCTCATGGTTGGCATGTTGCAACAGATGCAGAGTGGCTCGAATTAGAAAATTATCTGGGGATTAGTACAACTGCGATAAATTCTACAGGATGGAGAAGCGATTCTGATGCTTGTGTCTTGAAAGAATCTGGAACTTCTCACTGGTTGAATGATCCGGGTGAATTTACTAATTTAACTGGCTTTACTGCATTACCTGCAGGAATAAGAGATTTGGCAGGTGTATTTCGATATCGCAATAAATATTCTGCATGGTGGACTGCTACAGAAAGTAATCAACATAATGCTTGGTGCAGGGCTTTAAGAACTGACTCTTGTGATATTTATAGGGAAGATGGTAAAAAAACTTTAGGATTGTCTGTTCGTTGTGTTTATGATGATCAGGCTGATACAATTCATCATCAGGTTTATTTGCCAATTGTTGAAACTTCTGATGTAATAAATATTTTAATGAATTCAGCCCAATCTGGAGGAACAATTCTTGATGACGGAGGTGATGAGATAACAGCTATAGGTATTGTATGGAGTACAATGATGAATCCTGATATTGATATAAATGAAGGTATAACAATTGAAACATCAGGAGCAATTAGTTTTAACAGCGTTTTGTCAGGACTATTTCCGAATATGACTTATTATGTCAGGGCTTATGCTACTAATAGTGCGGGTACTTCGTATGGAAATATTCTGAGTTTTACAACATTAGAATCGTTTTTCTCACCCGGTGCCGGAGTAGCTGATATTGATGGTAATTTGTATCAAACTGTTCTTATAGCTGGTAGAGAATTTATGGCAGAAAATTTAAGAACATCTAGATATAATAATGGAGATACTATAAATAGAATTTCAGACTCAGATTCTTGGGCACTTAGCGGATCGGGTTCATATTGTTGGTTCGAAGATGATTCTACTGCCTATGAAGAGCTTTACGGTAAACTTTATAATTTTATGTCTATCATAAATGGTAATATTTGTCCGAGTGGATGGCATGTTCCGAGTGATGATGAGTGGGCTGAACTAGAGACTTATTTGGGAATGGATAATTTGGCTTTATATGAATCAGGATGGCGTGGAGAAAATCAAGGAGGCATGCTTAAACAAACAGGACTTGAAAATTGGTTAAGTCCCAATGCAGGAGCAACAAATCAAAGTGGATTTACCGCTTTGCCGGCTGGTTATAGAGGTGTTGATGGTGTTTTTCAGGATCTAGCCAGCTCTACTTATTTCTGGTCTATGTGCCAAACTGGATACAGCTCTAATGTGTGGATTCGAGCTCTAAATAATACAGAGAAAGGTGTTTTAAGAGATACAGTTGAATTTTTTAAGGGAGCCTCAATAAGATGTGTTAAGAGTATTTTCACACTTCCTGATGTAACAACTAATGAAGTTACAGATATTACAATTTCTACCGCTCAGTGTGGTGGCAATATTATATTTAATGGATGGGACGAAATTATACAGAAAGGTGTAGTTTGGAATAGAACAGGAAATCCCACAATTGATGATAATGAAGGAATTTCAGTTGATGGAAGTGGAGATGACGCGTTTTCGAGTTTTATAACAGGTCTTGAACCCTCTTCGATTTATTATGTAAGAGCCTATGCTATAAACTCTGAAGGTGTGGCTTATGGAGAAGAAAAGATATTTAATACTCTAACGGCTTTGTTTATTCCAGGACCTGGAGTTATTGATTTCAATGGTAATCATTATAAAACAATTGTTCTCGGTTCAAGAGAATGGATGGCGGAGAACTTACGAGTAACCAATTCGATTATTGGACCGATTTCTAATATTGAGTCAGATGATGATTGGCAGGCGATATCAATTGAAGCTTATTGCTGGTACGATAATGATTCAGCAAGTTATGATAGTATTTATGGCAAAATGTACAACTTTACTGCAGTCAATGGTGAGGGTATTTGTCCTGATGGGTGGATTATACCAAGTGATTGGGAGTGGATAGAGTTGGAAATGGCTTTAGGAATTGAATCGGACGAAGCTAATTTGATGGGATGGAGAGGCTTAGATCAGGGTGGAAAAATGAAAGCTCCCGGAACAGAATTTTGGAATTATCCAAATCTCGGAGCTACAAATGAATTTGGATTTTCTGCTTTTCCTGGAGGTTACAGATCTGATGATGGTAGTTTTATTGATATGGGAGTAAGTGCAAATTTCTGGATGTATGACACCGACTTCAATGAACCGTATTGGCCTTATTCCAGACATTTTAAAAATGATTCTGTAAAAATTGGTAGAGCTGTCAATAATCCTCAGAAGGGTTTTTATGTAAGATGTGTCAAAATGCAATATTTTGCCACAGTTGTAACTAAACAGGTTACAAATATTCTGGATGGTAACGCAGACTCAGGGGGTGATGTAATTCTTGAGGGATTTTATGGAGTCTCGTCAGCCGGAATTGTTTGGGCAGACTTCGAATATCCTACAATTGAAACAAATACAGGAATGACATTTGATTCTTCTGGTTTAGGAGAATTCAATAGCACTATGTCTGGTCTTGTGCCTGGAACTGTCTATTATGTTAGAGCTTATGCTACAAATAAGGATGGAACTTCTTATGGAAATCAATATGTGTTTACTGCTGAATAAAATAAATCTATGATAATTAATAATAAACTTGATAATACTTTTGGCCTTGTTGGTACTGTTTTGGGTTATATAATTCTTCTTTTTGGTATATATGTCTGTTTTTACTCTTGGATTGGATTTACTACAATTGTTGTGGGAGCTTTTCTTGCATTTTCATATACTAGTTCAAAACTTGATATAGAAAAAAAAAGGATAAAGTACTCTAGTAATCTTTTTGGATTCATTAGTGTTGGATATTGGACTAATGTAAAACCTGAAATGAATATGATTGTTAGAGATTGTGCAAATAACAATAAAGATTCGCTTGGCAGTAATAATAATGCTAAATCTCTTAAAAATGATTTCAGAATTTATTTAGTTA
>JAQVEY010000145.1 GCA_028697515.1 Bacteroidales bacterium
GAAAGACAAGCGTATTAAATGGCATATGGCAATGGGTATTAGCCCAGCAAAATACCGCTGGCATGCTCATGATAAATTGGCACATTATGCAAATGCCGCTTTTGATATAGAGTTCGAATTTCCATTTGGTTTTAAAGAACTAGAAGGCATTCATTCCCGTACCGATTTTGATCTTACTCAACATCAGAATTTCTCAGGTAAAAAGATACAATATTTCGATAATGAATCTGGCGAAAGCTATGTTCCTTATGTGGTAGAAACATCGCTAGGCTTAGACAGAACTTTCCTATCATTATTATCAGCATGCTATCAAGAAGAAAAAGTTGGAGAAGAAACTCGCGTAGTATTAAATTTTCCTGTGCCTCTTGCTCCAGTCAAAGTTGCAGTCCTTCCATTAGTAAAAAAAGATGGTTTGCCAGAATTGGCCAGAACAATAATGGACGATTTAAAATTTGATATGAACTGCATGTATGAAGAGAAAGATTCCATTGGTAAACGATATCGCCGTCAGGATGCAATTGGAACACCATTCTGTATAACTATCGACCATCAGTCTCTTGAGGATAAAAATGTAACCATCCGCTATCGTGACACAATGATTCAAGAAAGAATTCCCGCAGAGAAAGTAGCTGAAATTGTTAAAGAAAAGATTGATATTAAAAACCTTCTGAAGCAATTGTAATTCAATCTCTGATACAAAATGGACAAAAGAAAACGTTTACTTGTTGTTTATCCTCTTCTTATTATATCAATGATATTGTGGGGGACTTCTTTTGTTTGGAGTAAAATAGCCTTGCAACACTATAATTCTTTCACAATTGTATTTCTTCGTTTATTGATATCTTCAATTATTCTTATCCCTGTTTTGGCAATAACAAAAAAGTTTTGCTTTCCTGATAAGAAACATTGGCTATTGTTTATGCTATTGGCAATGTTTGAACCTTTTTTATACTTTATTGGAGAAACAACGGGTTTGTCTTATGTAGATCCTTCAATGGCATCAGTAATAATATCAATAATCCCACTTTTCACACCTTTTGTCGCTTTTTATTTTTTAAAAGAAAGAATTACCGTATTAAATGTTCTTGGAATTATAATCTCAATTTCTGGAATTATGTTTCTTATGTTTGGTAAAAACATGAGTTTACAAGTTTCGGTTATAGGTCTTGCCTTACTTTCGCTTGCAATTGTTGCAGCAAACGGTTATTCTGTTATGATAAAAAAAATCCCTGATAAATATTCTATTTTAAATATTATTTTTTGGCAAAATGTTTTTGGAATGATTTATTTTATCCCATTATTGGCAATTTTCTCTAAAGAGGACATAATACAAACGGGGTTTGTGCCTGAAGCTTTTAGAGCTATTTTCTATTTAGGTTTTTTTGCATCAACACTTGCCTTTTTGTTTTATATGTACGCATTAAAATTTATGCCCATTACAAAAGTAAATGTCTTTACTAACATTATTCCTATTTTCACAATTATTATTTCATATTTGTTCCTTGGCGAAGAAATTGGAGCTAAAAAAATTACTGGAATTCTGATTGTAATTTCAGGAGTTGTCCTCTCACAATTAGGCAAAAACCGAAAAAAGTCTGTATCTTAAAAGCAATTATTAATACCGGTCTGCAAAACCGTCATTAAAAAAGCACCTCCAAATCTGAAAGTGCTTGTGAGGTACCTGGCGGAGTCGAATCCCGTATTCCCAAAAGCTGTGAATTTTGAACTGATTTTCTTGGGAATACGAGGATCCCCGAAAATTCCCAAAATTTTCGGGACCGCTTCCGCCATAATCTTTAGAAAAACATTAACCGGTCTGCAAAACCGTCATTAAAAAAGCACCTCCATATCGAAAGTGCTTGTGAGGTACCTGGCGGAGTCGAATCCCGTATTCCCAAAAGCTGTGAATTTTGAACTGATTTTCTTGGGAATACGAGGATCCCCGAAAATTATCAAAATTTTCGGGACCGCTTCCGCCATAATCTTTAGAAAAACATTAACCGGTCTGCAAAACCATCATTAAAAAAGCACCTCCATATCGAAAGTGCTTGTGAGGTACCTGGCGGAGTCGAACCGCCGTAGCCGGTTTTGCAGACCGGTGCCTAGCCACTCGGCTAAGGTACCAAAAGGATTGCAAATATAATTTTTTTTCTTTATCAGTCAAAATAAATTTACATTTTGTCTGGAATATTTGAATTATTATCTTTTGCAAACTTCAGAATTAAACATTCTAGACAGTCTTTGCATAGGCAATCTTTAAACTCTGATTTAAGAATTTTTGACAAATCTTCTGGTATTTCAAGTTTTACACACCAGCAGTCATTAGATCTCAAACATTCGAATTCCGTTCCACATCGTTCACATGTTTTCAATATTGTCATTATAATTTAAACTATAATTCTAAATTTCTTAAAAATACAATAATAATTATTTAATCATAATAAGTTTTATAATTTTGTAGCCTATAAATAAAATTACTTACAATAATTATTAGAAATGGACACAAAAAACAAAGGTTTCAACACCAAATTAATTCACGCAGGTGATTACGAGGATGCGTTGGGAAGTGCAGTTCCGCCAATTTACCAAACATCAACATTCAGGTTTAAAAATGCAAAACACGGTGCAGATTGCTTCGCCGGAAGAGATTCTGGGTATATTTACACTCGCATTGGTAATCCAACTATTAATTCATTTGAAGACAAACTGGCTCAACTCGAAAACGGGTATAGAGGTATTGCATTATCAAGTGGAATGGCTGCGGTTACAACAGTTTATATGGCATTATTGGGCAAAGACTCTCACATGATAAGTACGAATGCCGTTTATGGTCCTACCAGAGCAGTTGTCGAAAGAGATTTTTCACGTTTTGGCGTTCAATATGATTATGTTGACACAGCAGATTTGGCACAAGTTGAAAAAGCCATTAAACCAAATACAAAACTCTTGTATATTGAAACTCCTACAAATCCAACTATGGTGTTAACAGATTTAAAAGCAGTTTCTGCTCTTGCTCATAAACATAACATCATTGTTTGTGTTGACAATACGTTTTGCTCACCATATCTGCAAAAGCCTCTTGACTTGGGTGCTGACATAGCTTTGCATTCAATAACCAAATTTATTAATGGACATGCTGACATTGTAGGAGGAGCTTTGATTGCAAAAGATCCTGAAGTTTATAAAAAATTACGTCAGACAATGGTTTATATGGGATGCAATATGGATCCTCATCAGGCATACATGGTTAACCGTGGGCTAAAAACCTTATCTTTAAGAGTTGATCGTCAGCAACAAAGTGCTCAAAAGATTGCTGAATTTTTAGAAGGCCATCCTAAAGTATCATGGGTTAAATATCCGGGATTAAAATCACATCCTCAATATGAACTTGCTAAGCAACAAATGTCTGGTTCTGGTGCAATGATAAGTTTTGGATTAAATGGTGGTTTTGCAGCAGGTGAAAGAATGATGAACAATGTGCATCTTGCTATGTTGGCAGTTTCTTTAGGTGGAGTAGAATCACTAATACAACACCCTGCTTCAATGACACATGCAGGTTTATCAAAAGAATCACGTGAAGCAGCAGGTATTACTGACGGATTAGTAAGATTTGCTACAGGCATTGAAGACTGCGAAGATATAATTGCAGACTTGGCTCACGCACTTGAAATGGTTTAAAATATTTTAATTGAATTAAATTGGAGCTGTCCAGAGAATTGTGGCAGCTCTTTTTTTATGTAATCATTTTAAGATCTATGGACACACATCAACGCTTAAAGATCTTGAGGGACCATCTCCACAAGAATTCGAAGGAGTTACAACAACATCTCCGTCAAGAGAACCGGCATTTATAGTAATGCTACTTGTTCCCTGTCCGGTAGCTATAGTCCAGTCTGCAGGAACAGTCCATTGATAATCATATCCTTCATCAGTAATACTATAAGTAAATTCATTACTACCCGAACCTGCACTAAATTCTATATTGTCAAACCATACATAAAACGAGTTGCTGTTATTATATCCGCAACTCGGTTCGAGATAAAACAAAATGTTTGATTTATCGCTTATCGCTGAGATGTCAAAATTTACCTGAACATCATCACATGAACGTACTTCGGAGAATTTAAACCCTTTTCCGTTAACGCCCGAATCATAAGTAACATCACTTCCATTGATTTTTACTGAAACAACATTATGCTCATATCCTCCGTCAGCCCACACATAAAATCTACACCAATCGTTTGTATGTGATGCAAAATAAGAATGAGAAACATCAAAACTTAAAGTAACTTCATCGTGACCTGTACAATCAATTTCTGGTAGTCGTAAAAAATTACCCCAGTAATTGTTCCATGAACTCTGATAACCGACTTGTCCATCTGGACAACCCCCTGTAGCAGAATGTGCAATCGGATCATTAAAATCGGGTGCAAACCATACAGTTGTCGGAGCAGATGAGCCATGAACTAGGATGTCAGTACTAAAGCCTTGGGGACCTAAAAGTACTGTCGAAGAAGGGCATATTTCTGTGGGCCCTGAGATAACTGAAGGTTGTCCAGGAACTTGTAAAATTGTCAAAGTTGCAGAATTGCTAGTTGCCGGAGGTGGATTATTCCCAGTTACTATACATCTGAAAAGCCATGAGTCATTACTGCCAACAACTCCTGTTAATGTCAGTTCATTTGTAGAATAGCCACTATATACAGGATCTGTGCCGGGTGCAGTTATATCTTGCCAACTTGTACCTGTATTGACCTGCCACTGAAACGATATTCCTCCTGCAGAAGTAACAGAAAATGAACCATTATCGGACTCACAAACAGAAATGTTCTGAGGATGAGTATCAATAGTAACACCCGTTTCCGAGATATTACCGCATAAACTTAACCATATTGTTCCATTGTAATAATTAATACATTTTTCCGTAGTATTATAAATTATTAATCCTTCTGCCGGTGATGATATTGCGTCTCTTTCTACAGTACTAAGGCGTGGGGGAAGGAAACCCTGTGTTGTTGAATTTAATTCCAGAAGAGCAGATGCGTCAGGTGTATCGGTATTAATTCCCACATTTTGGGCATTGGTGTAAAATGAAAAACTTAAAATAAAAATTAATATAAGTTGAATAAACTTTTTTAAAACGATTTTCATGATTCGTGAATTTCTATTTATAATAGACAAATATAGCTATTTTATGGCAATTGTAAATTACTAATAGAAATTTTTAACTATAAGTTACTCTCTTGAAAATTTTGATTATGCAACCATTTTATTGCTTATGATGTTTATATAATATCTTGGCTTACTCCAAAACAAGGCGGCAATTATTTTAAGTAAGCGATTTAGGGTGCATAATTTTGCACCCTTTTTATTGATCCTTTGAAAAAATATCATTTTGTCTTTGAATGGATTCTTTGTAAATCATCTGAAGAATTCTTAAAAGGAATTCTCTTGAAATATTGTCATTATTAGCATAGTCCAATCGTGATTCTACAATAGTCTTCCATCTTTCGAGCTGAAGTATTGTTACATTATGCTCCTTTTTTAGATTTCCGATTTCATCAACGAGTTTAAACCTATGCTCGAGCATATCAATCAATTGATAATCAATAACATCAATTTTTTCGCGCAATTCAAATAATTTGTTCCTAAAATCATTGTTATCATTTACCGGATATCTGAAATCAAGCTTTGAAATAAGCACTTTTAATTTTTCGGGAGTAATTTGCTGGTCTTTATCACTCAAAGCCTGACTTGGATTAAAATGTGATTCAATCATCAAACCTGCCATATTCAGATTTATGGCTTTTTGAGCTATTTCCTGCAAAAATTCAACTTTTCCCGAAATATGACTTGGGTCGCATATGATTTTTATTTCAGGGAATCTGCGTGCAAGTTCAATAGGAATTTCCCAGCGTGGAATATTTCTCAAATGAGTTTTTTCATATGGATAAAAACCGCGATGTATTGCAGCAACATTTTTAACCCCTGCTTTTAAAAATCTTTCCATTGCTCCTGTCCACAATTCTATATCGGGATGAACAGGGTTTTTAACAAATACCGTTACTTCCTTATTTTCAAGTGCGTCAACAATTTCCTGAACGGAGAAAGGATTTGCTACAGTTCTTGCTCCAATCCAAAAAGCCTTGATATCATGTTTTAAAATTTCCTCCAAATGTGATGCACAGCCTACTTCAACTATGGCTGACATATCAAGCTCTTTTTGGATTTTACTCATCCATTTCAAACCAGATTGCCCAACTCCTTCAAAACTACCCGGTCTTGTACGTGGTTTCCAGATTCCGGCTCTGAAATAAGAGGGATTAACATATTCTTTCAGTTCTTTGGCCGTCCTGAAAACCTGCTCTTCGGATTCTGCACTGCAAGGTCCTCATATTATGATAAATTTATCTTCCATTTTATTTCTGCGAAGATAATAAGTAAAACTTAA
>JAQVEY010000146.1 GCA_028697515.1 Bacteroidales bacterium
CCATAGTGTTTGGCCCTGATGAAAGTTGGTTTGCAATGAGTTTGCATGATAGTACTGTTTATATCTATTCGAATGACAAATACTCTGATACAAATAAATCACTTCTTGCTTCGTATAAGCACAAAGGTGATGTTATGGATATTTGCTGTTCAAATGATGGGAAATATTTGTGTTCAGTAAGCAGGGATAAATCTTTGATTGTTTATTCTGTTGAAAACAAGAAAGTTTTCGTGGAATTTAAAAACTTAGGTTCTGAAGCTGAATCTGTCGCTATATCAAATGATGGCAAAACTGTCGCAGTTGGACTATGGACTGGAGAAATTGTTTTGATAGATATTTCCACATCAAAAATTGTTAAAACTCTAAAACCTCATATATGGATAGTTAAAGATATGGAATTTAGTCCAATTAATGATTATCTGTGTTCAGCTTCATGGGATAAAACTATATGTATGACAGATTGGGTAAACTCTGAGCCAGTTGCAAAATATACTGGTCATACCGGTAGCGTAATTTCTGTTGATTTTTCTGATGATGGCCTTTATGTTGTTAGTGGAGGTTGGGATAATCAAATAAAAATACTTGATTCCAGAAATTTGGAAGAGATTTGCTGCGTTATTCCGATAGGAAAAGAAGATTATCTTATAACCACCTCCGAACTGTACTATATGGGAACGCCTGATGCTGCAAAAAAGGTCAGTTTCTCTGTTGGAATGAATACTTATAGTTTTGATCAGTTTGATTTGCAGTATAACCGACCTGACAAAGTTCTGGAAATTTTACCATTCTCGGATAAATCCCTTATACCTATTTACAAAAAAGCCTATGATAAGAGACTTGAAAAAACCGGTTTTAATATAGATCATTTTGATAAGGAGCTAAATGCACCAACGATTTTTATTAAAAATATGAATGATATTCAACTATTAACAGAAAACCAGTTTGCTGACATCGAAATATCAGCTTTTGATACTGTTCATTATATTGACAGATATAATGTTTACATTAATGGTGTTGCCTTGTTTGGTTCAAATGGTAAAAATGTCCGTAAATCAAATTTGGGAACTATTAATGTTAAAGAAAAAGTAAAACTAAGCAAGGGATTAAATAAAATAGAAGTGTCGTGTTTAAATACTGCTGGTGTGGAAAGCTTAAGAAATAGTGTTGAAGTGTTTTATAATCCTATTAGTTCAAGCAAGAAAAGTATTTATGTGATTTCAATGGCAGTAGCAGAATACCAAGACCCTCAATATAATCTTAATTATACAATAAATGACGGTAGGGAAATAGTAAAGATTTTTAGTTTAATGTCAGATGAATGCAATATAATAATTGATACTCTATTTGGTACTAGCTGCACTGCTTCAAATTTTTTATCATTGAAACAAAAGCTTCAGAATACTGATGTTGATGATATAGTTGTATTGCATTTTTCGGGGCATGGACTGCTTGATGATGATGGTAATTTTTATTTTGCAACTCATGATGTAAATTTTAAGAACCCATCTGAACAAGGTTTAGAATATAACTTAATAGAAGGCATGTTGGATGGAATACCTGCCAGGAATAAGTTGATTTTACTTGATGCATGTCACTCTGGAGAATTAGATGCAAGTCCTGTTCCTTCCAATGATACGATACAGAAAACGGAAGTGAATGACGAAAATACTCAGGCTACACTTGCTTCTAAAGGAGTAATACTTTATAATATTCCTGGAAAAGAAGATAATACTCAACTTGAAAATTCATATGATCTGATGAGAGAAAACATTGCAGATGTTAGAAAAGGAACTGGAACAGTTGTGATTTCGGCTGCTACGGGAACAGGACTTGCATTGGAAATAGGGGATTTGCAGCACGGAATTTTTACTTACCTTTTACTAATGGGTATAAGAGGTATGGAGGCAGACTATTCGGGTGATGGAATGATTAGTGTGAGTGAATTGAGAGAGTTTATCTTTACAAAGGTTGAAGAACTGAGTGAAGGCTTTCAAAAACCAACGGCAAGAAAAGATAATCTTGTAAATGATTTTATAATTTTTAAATAGGATGAATGTCTAAATTTTTAAGCAAATTATGCGTAATTTTATTTTATATAATGGTTTGTATAAGCTTTGAAGCACACTCACAGAACGAAAAATCGATGACTTATATTTATGATAAGAAACCATCTTTGTTGGCTCGTAATGTGAAAATTGGAGCTAGGCTGTTCGTACCAAAAAACAGTATAAAAAACAAACTGCAAAAAGATAATTTTGTTTCTTTGGCTGCACCAATTCCAAAAAAGTATTTTAAAGAATTCCAAATCGATATTTATCAGGTAAATAATAGAAATGTCTATAAATTTTCATCAAAACAAAATTCAACGGACAAAATTATTTTGTATTTGCATGGAGGAGCATATATAAACAACATTTTTTCAGGTCATTGGCATTTTATTGCTGAATTAATTCGTTCAACATCATGCACTATAATAGTGCCTGATTATCCGCTTGCACCATCTTCAAATTATATTGATGCTTACAATATGCTTGATGAAATTTACAAAATGCTCATGTCCGAAACAGACTCGCAAAATATTATTTTTATGGGCGATTCAGCTGGAGCTGGGTTAGCATTGGCTTTTGCTCAAAAATTAAGTCAGGATGTTAAGCCGCAACCCGAACAACTAATACTAATTTCACCATGGTTAGACGTTTCAATGACTAATCCTGAAATTGATGCAGTTCAAAAGAAAGACCCTGTTTTGAATGCGAAAACTCTTGTAATGGCAGGTGAAAAATGGGCAGCTAATTCTGAGCTTAATAATTATTTGATTAGTCCTATATATGGCGATTTAAAAGGATTACCGCTAATTAGCATTTTTATCGGAACACACGATGTGCTTTATCCTGATTGTAATAAATTTAAGAATTTAGCAGACAAGCAAAATATGAAATTAAATTACTTCGAATATAATGAGATGCTGCATGTTTGGGTTTTATTTTCTTTTCTTAAAGAGGCAAAACAAGCAATGACACAGATTAATAAATTGATTTTAACAGAAAATGATAAAAAATAGCTTGAAAATTAAAAAATAATAAACCTATTTGCATTCCGAAACAAGTTTTTTTAGATTTTTATATTCCTCTTTGTGATCTTTAATTATACTATCATAATCGGTTGTTATTGATTGCATTGCCATATTTGCGTACTTGCAGGTTTCTATATTATTATCAAGTCCATGGTAGCAAAGCGATATATAATAATAGGTTTCCCATTCCAGACCGTTATTATCTAGATAAATATTAAAATAGTCGATAGCCGATTTATAGTCATTTTTTTTATAGTAGGATAATCCCAAATAAAAATTTAAATATACGCTCTCGGGTGCTGCATCTAAAGCTTTATTCAGGTCTGAAATAGCGAGCTCTGGTTGATTCGTTTCCTCATATAATATCCCTCTACTTTCTAAAATTCCTGGGTTGTCAGGATCAAATTGTAAGTATTTAGTAAGATCTATTATCGCTTTTTTGTAATTACCTTGTAAGGTATAAGCTGATGCTCTATTTAGATATGCCCAATCAAAATCAGGTTTTGCTTCGATAGTTTTGCTAAAATACCTTATTGCTTTATTATAATTACCTTCAATTAAAAAATCACATGCTTTTTCGAAACATATATCAGCATTTTGGGCAAATACTGACATATTAAGGACAACTAGTATTGAAATTATTATTTGTTTCATTATCGAGGTGTAATTCCGTATAATAAAAGAGAAGTCAGCTTGTCAATATGTTTTTTGTAATCCATGGGTTTATCAGTACCAAAAAAAGGAATTTCAAGGCTTTTTAATGTAATCATAATAGTCAGTGCTGTTTCCATAGTGTCTTCAATAAAGAAATCGCCTTTTATTATGCCTTCATCAAGAATTTTTATCAGTTCGGTAATTTCAATTTTATCGAATTCTTCGCGGTTATTGTAAATTGCACCTAGTTGTTCGAATAAATCATTTTTAAGTGCAGAGTAATAATTGCTGATTCTTTCAAGAAATGACATTCTCCCATTAACATAAGCAAATACTTTGTCTATTGGTGTATTTTCTTGATTAATTACTTCAGATAGGTATTCCTGCATTTTTGCAGCTTCTTTTTTAATTACTTCATTAAACACTTCTTCCTTATTCTTGAAATAATAATACATTCCGGTTTTACTAACATTTGTAAATGAAGCAATATCGTCCAAAGTAGTTTTCTTATATCCGTATTTGCTAAATGCAATACTTGCAGCATTTATTATATTTTCGCGTGTTATATCTTTATTTGTTTCCATCTTTTTTTATGCAAAATTAAATTTATTTTCAAAAATTCATCACTTATATAATGTTTTAAAAGAAAAATTATTGTTCATATTAATAAAGTTGTAATAATCGCAAAACAATTTTATGTCTTCAATTTCTTCTTTTTAGCGGCGGGAAAAAGAACATTGTTTAAAATTAATCTGTATCCAGATGAACTAGGATATAATGATAAGTCGGTATGTTCGTCACCTACGTAATGTCTGTAATCTTCAGGATCATGACCTCCATAAAATGTCCACATCCCTTTTCCAAATTCAGAATGTATATATCTTACCTCGCCTGCAGCTTTGTTTTCTCCCATTACTAGAACGTGTGGCTTTACAAGATCAGCTTTAAAAGCAGTAGTTTGTCCCATAAATCCTCTAATCATATTAGTATGATTCTGACACAGCATTGTGGGAACAGGATCCCATTTAGCAGAAAACTCAAATAGAATGAAATAATCGTCATTATTTGTAATTTTTTTCGAATTTGTAACATCAATATCTGAGTATTCATATTCTAAAGGATTTCTTACTAAAGTAAAATCAGTAAAAGCCAAACACTTTGAATAATCTAGCTTCGATTGAGCATCTGGGTCGGCAGGATCACCGTCAAACATAGATTCACAAATATCAACACCTTCGGCTGCCAGAGCAATATCGAATGAATCGGTAGCAGAACACATAGCAAATAAAAATCCTCCTTCGGCAACATAAGCTTTAATAGCTTGTGCAACAGCAAGTTTGAGTTGAGAAACTTTATTAAATCCCATTGCTAAAGCTTCCTGTTCACTGGTCTTTTGATTGTCGCGATACCATTGCATCCTGCCATAAGCTCCATAAAATTTTCCGTACTGCCCTGTAAAATCTTCGTGATGCAAATGTAACCAATCGTAATTTGCCAACTCTCCATTTACTATTTCTCTGTCGTAAATCTTGTCGTATGGAATTTCGGCATAAGTAAGAGCAAGCGTAACAGCATCGTCCCAGGGTTGGGTAAAAGGAGGGGAGTAAACTGCAATTTTTGGTGCTACTTCAAGTTTAACGGCATCCATATTTACCGATGGAGCTGATATTTCATTAAAAATATTGTTTTTTTGAGCATCTGCAATTATTTCATAACTAACACCGCGTAGAATACATTCTTTTTCTATATCAGCAAGAAAAACAGTTAAAAAACTTCCACCGCGATAATTCAACAACCACCAAGCCTCAACCTGATTCTGCAAAGCCCAGTATGTTATTCCGTATGCCTTGAGATGATCTCTTTGTGAATCATCCATTGGTATAAGAATGAAAGCAGGTTTAACAGAAACTGCTAAACAAAAGAACAGTACTATAAAAATAAATAATCGTTTCATATAAATCTGGGACAAATTTACAAAAATCATGCATTATTGAATTAATTTTTAATTAATAAAAGCATAATATGTTTTGATTAATGAGAGTTCAGGCAATTTTTTATGGATTATTATAATAGATTAAAGACGTTGATTAAAACCAAAGGATTTACAATAAAATTTCCTTTTAATGCTCTTTGAATTGTTTACTCAAATTATCAAGGGGCATTCTTACATTGAAATACAATTTTTCTATTGGGACTTTGTATTTTTCATCATTTTGTGATTCAATTTCAAATTCCATAAGGTCACAGTCTCCGACTAGAGATTGCATTTCTACGTTTAACTGTAATTCTGCGATTATTTCATACTCATCAGAAACTTTTATAACGACCATTGCTGTTTCGCATGTATTACCGTCCCCGCTTAAATAAATTTCATTTAGTAATCCGTAGTACAGCATTGCGTATTTATTCTGATTTTCTTTATCAGAAAGCTGATAGTAGATTATAATCATTTTAAAAAGAACTGTAGTATTTATAGGATTTTCTTTGAGTACCTGCAAACCAAGAGGAATAGCATTTGAGTAGTCTTGTTTATTGTAAAGTTCAAGGAACTCTCTTTGGGTTTCACTTGTTCCGTAAGGATTATAATTGTCAGCGAAAACATTACCGTAATATATCAGTTTAAAGTCATTTTCTGTCAATGT
>JAQVEY010000147.1 GCA_028697515.1 Bacteroidales bacterium
ATGTTCCGGGTTATTTCGAAATTAATATTAACAAGTCTGAAAGTATAATATTTACAGCGTCAATTAAAGAAATAAAGTCATCAACAATTTCAAGAAAATTCAACAACGAGATAAATAAGCGACAAGCTAGGAATACATATATTGAGTGCTTAAAATCTGCAGCGCAACAGTTTATTTATAAACGCAACTCAAAAACTGAAATTATTGCTGGATTTCCGTGGTTTGGAAGATGGGGGAGAGATACCTTTATTGCATTACCTGGTCTAAGCCTTTACAATGGAGATATAAAAACCTGCAAAGAAGTTTTAGAAACAATGACTGCTGATCTAAATGACGGATTATTTCCCAACATAGGAATTGGCGAAACTACAGTAATGAATTCTGTTGATGCTCCTTTGTGGTTTTTCTGGACACTACAGGAATATCTTAAATTTACTGAAGACAAAAAGCAATTATGGGAAGAATTTGGTTCTAAAATGAAAAATATTTTGGAACATTATCGCAAAGGAACTCACTTCAATATTAAAATGCATGATAACGGATTGATTTGGGCAGGCGAAACCGCAAAAGCTCTTACTTGGATGGACGCTGTAATTGGGGGCAAACCGGTTACTCCAAGACATGGATTTGATGTGGAAATAAATGCTTTATGGTACAACGCAGTGATGTTTACTCTCGAATTGGCAAAATTTAACAATGATCAGGAATTTATTGATGCTTGGTCCTTTGTGCCGGAAGTAACGCAGCTCTCATTTATTGAGAAGTTCTGGAGCGAAGATAAAAAATATCTTGCCGATTACACAACTTATGATTATTCAGATTATTCAATAAGGCCTAATCAGATATTTGCGTGTTCTCTTCCATATACTATGATTTCAGATACAATGAAAGAAAGAATTTTGGAAACCGTAAGAAAAGTTTTGTTGACTCCAAAAGGAATTAGATCATTGGCTCCTAACGACTCTGCATATATTGGAATTTGCGAAGGAAATCAAGAACAACGGGATAGCGCATACCATCAGGGAACTGCTTGGCCTTGGATATTAGGACATTTCTGTGATGCATATCTAAAAATTCATGAAAAAAGTGGTTTGTCTTTGGTAGAAAAGATATTTAATTCTTTTGAAGAAGAAATGACAATTCATGGTATAGGTACAGTTTCTGAGATTTACGATGGTGATCCTCCACATACTGCCAGGGGTGCTATTTCACAGGCATGGAGTGTTGCCGAGCTCATTAGAATACATAATTTAATAGAAAAATTTAAAACAGACTAAACATAGTCAAATAAAATAAATGGTGATTATTAGTACTAGATATATTGTAAAATTAATTTCCGGGGAGGCAAAAAAATGAAAGTTTTGATGTTTGGTTGGGAATTCCCGCCACATATAACCGGAGGTTTGGGAACTGCTTGTTATGGTTTAACGAAAGGCTTATCTCATTTTGATACGGAAGTTATCTTCGTAGTTCCTAAAACATATGGCGATGAAGATTTAAAGCATATTCAGTTAAAGGATGCGGGTGATGTTGTTATCACAGAAAAAAGAATGCAATATGAGGAATTTTGGGATAAGTTTAGGTATCTTGAAGTGGGGTCAAATCTTATTCCGTATATGGATCCTGAAGAATTTGCTAAAATATATGATAAAAAGATTTTTCTGGGGTCCGAATATCGAGAACAGGTTTTTAAAACCAAATTTACTTTTACAGGGACGTATGGTAAGGACTTATTTCAGGAAGTTGCCAGATACGCCCTTATAGCATCCTATATTGCTGCTTCGAATGATTTTGACATTATTCATGCACATGATTGGTTAACTTATTCGGCCGGTATAGCTGCGAAGGAGGTTTCTGGTAAACCACTAGTAGTACATATGCATGCGACAGAATTTGATCGTAGCGGCGATAATATTAATCAAGGAGTTTATGATATTGAAAGGGCAGGAATGGAAGCTGCAGATAAAGTAATTGCTGTTAGTAATCTGACAAGAAGGATTATTATTGAAAGATATAGAATCCCACCTGAAAAAGTAGTTACTGTTCACAATTCGGTTGAACCGCTAAGTTTACCTGAAGATTTTAAATTGACAAAAGGGTTTAAGGAAAAAACTGTTACATTTCTGGGTAGGGTTACGTTTCAAAAAGGTCCCGATTATTTTATAGAGGCTGCTAAAAAAGTTATTGATGTAGATCCTAATGTGCGTTTTGTTATGGCAGGGAGCGGAGATATGTTGAACAGAATGATAAAACGTGCTGCAAAACTTGGAATTACAACAAAATTCCATTTTGCAGGATTCCTTAAAGGACAGGAGGTTTATGAAATGTTTTCGATGAGTGATGTTTACGTAATGCCATCGGTTAGTGAACCATTTGGAATTTCTCCTCTCGAAGCTATGATGTCTGATGTGCCTGTCATTATCTCTAAACAATCAGGGGTTGCAGAGGTGCTCAAACATGCTCTGAAAGTTGATTTTTGGGATATAGATGATATGGCAGATGCAATTTATGGTCTTTTGCACTATGAAGGACTTTCAAAAATGTTTAAAAAATACGGAAAACAAGAAGTCGAAAATTTAAGATGGGAAAATTCGGCATTTAAAGTTAAAGAAGTTTATAAATCACTGGTAGGTGATGTGTAAATTATAAAAAATTATGTTATTATGAGGACAATTTGTTTCTATTTTCAGGTACATCAACCGTTTAGACTTAAACGATACAAATTTTTTGATATCGGTAACGATCATTATTATTATAATGATTTTGAGAATAAAAGTATAATGCGAAAAGTTGCTGAAAAATGTTACCTACCTACAAATAAAACATTTTTAGATTTAATTAACGAATATGGCAACAACGTTAAAATTGCTTATTCTATTTCTGGTGTAGCAATTGACCAGTTTGAGATGTACGCACCTGATGTGCTTGACAGTTTTCGAGCTCTTGTTGATACTGGTAAGGTTGAAATACTCTCAGAAACTTATTCTCACTCTTTGTCATCTCTAAAAAATAGAGAAGAATTTGAAAGACAAGTAAAATTACATCGAGATAAAGTAAAACAGGTTTTTGGTGTGGTCCCTAAAGTTTTTAGAAATACTGAGCTTATTTATTCCGACTGGATAGGAGAATATGTAGCAGATATGGGTTATAAAGGAATGATTACAGAAGGAGCAAAACACGTTCTGGGTTGGAAAAGTCCAAATTATCTATATTGCAATGCTATAAATCCTAAACTAAATATTTTATTAAAGAACTTTAAACTTTCCGATGACATTGCTTTTAGGTTTTCTAACCACGATTGGCCAGAGTTCCCTCTCACTACCGAAAAATTTGTTTCATGGTTAAATGCTCTTGATCCTAAGGAAGAAATTATAAATCTTTTTATGGATTATGAAACTTTCGGAGAACATCAGTGGAAAGAAACAGGTATTTTTGAGTTTTTAAAAGCTTTACCAAATGCCGTTTTTAAATATTCTGATTTTAAATTTTCCACTCCATCAGAAGTAATTAAGAAATTCGATCCAGTAGGAGCAATTCATGTCCCGCATCCTATTTCATGGGCTGACGAAGAAAGAGATTTGACAGCATGGCTAGGTAACGAACTTCAGGATGAGGCATTTAATAACTTATACAAATGTTACGATAGAGTAAAGGAGTTAAACGACCCCGAAATTTGGAAAGATTGGCTCTATCTTCAGACTTCTGACCATTTCTATTATATGTGTACAAAATGGTTCTCAGATGGAGATGTGCATAAATATTTCAATCCTTATAATTCTCCTTACGAAGCTTTTGTAAATTATATGAATATTTTGAGCGATTTTATCATTAGACTGGAAAAATAGATTTTTAGTTTCTTAAAGCTTACAAATCAGTATCAGCATAATTTAATAGCATAGAGCTCAGAAGTAAAAATTTTTAGTTAGCCTCTCAGAAGCTTGTTATAACAAATCAACGGACTTTCATTACCGGGTTCATGTAAATGCATTCCATCTCCTCGACAGTTTTTCCATTCTTTACAGTTCTTGCAAATTCCTGTTTTAAAGTGTTTTCTGTTACGGAATATCTCAAATTTATTGTTCCAGACATCTAAAAAATCATCTTTATAAATGTTTCCCTGAACAAAGCCGCGGTTAATATTAGGACATGCTAAAATATCTCCGTTGGATAAAATAGACCCAACATGAATACCTGCTCTGCAAAAGAAAAAACCATCACGGACTTTATTTTCATACTCATCTAAATAGCCATCACAGCCATAGCTTGTCGAAATTTCCTTGCCATTTCTGTTTTCAACAATAAAATCCAGAACATACCTGAATTGTGCTGAATTTAGTAATAACTCTGGATTTAGAGCAGCTCTGCCTATCGGATCAATCAAAAACAATCGCCATCTCTTAACGCCAGTTTCTATCAGCAGTTTTTTTATGTCATTTAATTCATTTATATTCCTTTGGTTTACGCAAGTAACAACATCGTACACCATTCCCTTTTCGGCAGCTAGTAAACTTATAGCATTTAAAGCTCGTTTAAATGAGCCTGTTTTTCCCCTTAACCAGTCGTGACTATTTTCTAAGCCATCTAAACTAATAGTTGCTGAGCGAAGACCACTGTTTCGTAAACTACGAAATAATTCAGGTGTCCATAAATAACCATTACTTACCATCCCCCATGGAAATCCAAGAGCTTTAATCTGTTTTCCGAATTCGGGAAGGTCTTTCCTCATCAAAGGTTCGCCCCCAGTTAATACTATCATTACTTTCGAAGGATCATATTGTTGAGCTACTCGTTTTGCAACATTGATAAAATCTTCAAAAGGCATATCCTTAACATTAGGAATAACCTTACAATCGCTGCCGCAATGGAGACACGAAAGATTACAATTTGATGTACATTCCCAAAAGAAATAATTCAGAGTATGAAGTTTTGATTGTGTTTTAATGTATTGATTATAAAGCCTTTGAGCAATTGTTTTCTGCATAGAGAAATTTTTGTAGAAGATTTGTAATCTAAAAACAAGCCTGGTGTTTAAATAGGATACGATTAGTCAAGTTGTGGATTTTCATTAATTTTTGTAGAATCCGGTTCGATAAATTCGATTTCTTCATAATCAACAGGAACGCCATATTTTGTGATTGTTTCGTCATAATCGTAATCAGTAGGGGGTGGACCATATTTTGTAACATGACGTCTTTCACGACAAGCATTTGTTCCTATCAACAGAACAATTAAAGCTGAAAGTAAACCTGCCGTCTTTAACCAAAAATATACTTTTACTTTTTTCATATGCAAAAATTTTCTGTGTAAAATTATTGAAAAAAACAATACGAACTGTTTTTATAATCAAATATTTATAATTTACTTTAACCAATGTTTGATAACTAATTAATACAATGCACTAATGATTATAAAACTACAACTAAAGGAAGCATAAGATTAAATAAATTTCATTATTTTTGTATGTAATATTTTAATCAACGAATAATAATCAAATTTAAACTATATAAGAATGCAAGCTAAAAGTGAAATTATAAGACCAGATTATATTTTTGAAGTCAGTTGGGAAGTATGCAATAAAATTGGTGGAATACATACGGTAATCTCTACGAAATCTTTTGAATTAGCCAAAAATTGTAAAGAATTAATATTTATAGGACCTGATACTTGGCGGGAATCTAGTAAGCATCCAGAATTTATTGAAGATAATTCAATGTTTTCAGATTGGCATAGAAAAGCAGAATCGGAAGGCTTACGAATTCGTATAGGACGTTGGGACATTCCTGGACAACCAAAAGCATTGCTGGTTGACTTTTCGAATTATATAAGTCAAAAAGATGCAATATTATTTAAGTTTTGGGAAGATTACAAACTTGATTCTTTGGCCGGCCAATGGGATTATATAGAGCCTGCTTTATTCGGTTATGCTGCTGCAAGAGTTATTGAAAGCTTTGTCAATTTTAATCTATTCGTTCACGATAAAGTGATTGCTCATTTTCACGAGTGGATGACAGGTACTGGTATTTTATATATTGAAAAACAAATGCCACATATTGCAACGGTGTTTACAACTCATGCAACTGTAGTTGGAAGAAGTATTTCGGGAAATAGACTGCCTTTATACAAAAACTTAAATCAGTATAATGGTGATCTTGTTGCACGCGAGTTCAATATCTCATCAAAACAGAGTTTGGAAAAAATAAGTGCCCAAACTGCAGATGTCTTTACAACAGTTAGTGAAATTACTGCTGTGGAATGTTCACAATTGTTAAAAAAAGATGTTGATGTAGTAACTCCCAATGGATTTGAAAATAATTTTGTTCCTTCAGCCGAAGAGTTTACAAACA
>JAQVEY010000148.1 GCA_028697515.1 Bacteroidales bacterium
CTTCATATATAACACAACCTAAATTTGAATTTTTACACAAGTGCAACATTTCTGAGGACAGACCATCAGAAATGTCAATCATTGAATTTGGCTTAATCCCAGCTGCCTTTAACTTTTCCACTATATCTTTACGAGGCTCTGGCTTCAACTGTCTTTCAACAATATATTCATAACCGGATAATTCAGGTTGAATGGAAGTGTCTGATAAAAAGACTTCTTTCTCTCTTTCCAGCAATTGTAATCCCATATACGAAGCTCCTAAATCACCGCTTACACAAACTAGATCATTTTTTTTCGCACCAGATCTATAAACAATTTCATCCTTCTTAGCTTGTCCAATTGCAGTAATATTAATAAATAAGCCGGACAAAGAGCTTGTCGTATCTCCTCCAATCAATTCCACATCAAAACGTTCACAAGCTATTTTAATCCCTTCATATATCTGCTCAAGAGCCTGTAATGAAAATTTATTACTTACTGCTATTGAAACTGTTATATATTTTGGAGTTGCATTCATAGCAAATATATCACTCAAATTTACTACCACAGATTTATATCCCAGATGCTTAAGTGGAGTATAAATAAGGTTGAAATGAATACCTTCAACCAATAAATCTGTAGTTACCAAAGTACACATATCGCCATTAGAAAACACTGCCGCATCATCGCCAATTCCTTTAATAATTTGCTTGTCTGTAATCTTAAAATCCTTGATCAAATGATCAATCAATCCAAACTCTCCCAATTCCGAAATACTCAATGTCTTTTTTGATTTGCTCATATATAAATAAGTTTAATGGCAAAATATTTGCTTATTTTTCAGGCAAAAATATTAAAACTATATTTGTTTTCGTTATATTTGTTATTATTAATAAATCTGCAATGAATATTAAATCCATATTTAAGCTTTGTCTGTTGTCAATAATGGGCATTTTTTGGGCATTTTCGGTACAATCTCAGGATATTTCTTTTTTTAATGATTATTTAAATAATGTTGAAATTTTTTCTGCTGGGGATACTAAACAAATTGAACATTTGCCGTTAAAATCATACAGCGTAGGAAATAATATGCTTGCCTACGAAGACAATTCAGGCAATTTAAAAATATATTATAATCACTATTTACATCAGATAAGCAGTTTTACGAGTTCATACAAGACAAGCGATAATCTGGCAGCCATAAAAATGAACACGCAGCTTAAAGTATTTGATGATGGCTCAATAAAAAGCCTTACTATAAATCTTACAGACTATTTTTTAGGTGATGATATCTTAGTTTGGTTTGACGATTATGAAAAAAGACTGAAAGCATATTATAATAAAGAAATATACGATCTCGACGATGCTTTAGCAACTGGCACAATGAATGAGGTTACGATTGGAGAAAACATAGTCGCATTTGTTGATAGTCAAGGTTATTTGAATGTTTTCTATGATGGAAATATTGAAAGAATATGTTTTAGCGAAAGAGTTAAATCTATTTCTGCTGGTAGGGATATTATTGTTTTTGTTGAAGAACCTGTAAATAATTTTCAAGCATTTTATTTTGGAGATTTAATTGATCTCGAAGGGTTTGAACCAGTTTCTTTCAAAACTGGTGATCAGTTTGTTGCTTATGTAGATGTTAATAATTATCTGAAAGTGTTTTACGATTTTAGCACCGAAACAGTGTCGTTCGACGTTCCTGATTTTTACGAAACAAATGATGAATTAATGGTTTTTAGTGTGCAGAATTATTTTAAAATATGGCATAAAGGAAAAATATTTACTCTCGAAAGCTATATTCCGCAAGATTATAAAATGAACAATAATGTTTTAGCATATATTGATCAATTAGGGAATTTAAAATTCTTTAATGGCGAAACTGTTGAAACAATTTCTTACGAAAAAGTCACTAGTTTCGAAATACATGGAAGTATTGTCAAATATAGTTTTGGAGTAAATTCAGAACATATATACTATCAAGGCAAAACATATAAGAATGATTAAGCTTCATTCCTCCTACGTTAAAAATCTGGCAGCAAATATAGGTTTTGATAAATGTGGTATCAGTAAAGCTGTCGTTTCTGATTCAAATATTGCTTTTTTTGAAAACTGGTTAGAATTGGGATTCCATGCTGACATGAAATATATGTCCGAAAACAAACAACAAAGAATTGATCCGTCAGAACTTGTCGAAAATTCAAAATCTGTTATTTCAGTTATTCTAAACTACAAGATTTCTGAACCATTTAAATCGCAAAAATACTCTATCTCAAAATATGCTTTGGTTACTGATTATCACATTGTAATTCGTAATAAACTTGAAAAATTATTGCACGATTTAAAAGATAATTATCCTCAAATTAATGCCAGAATTTTTACCGATACTGCTCCAATTTTAGAAAGATATTTTGCGATGTCATCAGGACTTGGATTTATTGGCAAAAATACCTGTCTGATAAACCCGGAACTTGGATCATGGGTTTTTATAGGAGATATTTTAACTGATGCAGAGTCTGATTTCTACGACTCGCCATTTCTTTTAAGCTGTGGCGACTGCAACTTATGTATTAAAGCCTGTCCATGTGGAGCATTATCTAATAATGGACTAAATGCAAATAAATGTATTTCATATCATACAATTGAGAATAAAAATAACACCCCCGAAAGTATATCTGATAAAATTACAAGTCAATTATTTGGCTGTGATATCTGTCAGGACGTTTGTCCTTTTAATTCAAAAACCACATCTACAAATACTCAATTCTCTAGCATCATTAATCTACTTGAATTACTACAACCTGAAGAATTGAACAGCATCAGCAACAGAGAATTTAACAGACGTTTTGATAAGACTTCGTTACTTCGTTCTGGACGAAAGAAAATAATTGAAAATTTTTCTCATTTAAAAACGTAAAACTAATCTTTACACTAATTTTTGTGAATTTTCAATTACTTTTTTTAGTTCTCTAACAGCATCTTCCTGAGGGATATTTTTTAGTACAACTTCTTTACCCTTATATATGTGTACTTTCCCTTTTGCAGAACCGACACAACCAAAATCAGCATCTGCCATTTCGCCTGGGCCATTCACAATGCAGCCCATAACTGCAATTTTTAAACCTTTTAGGTAAGAAAATTCCTTTTTCACTTCTTGAACAAGTTTTTCGAGGTCATAATCAGTCCTTCCACAACCCGGACAAGAAATAAATTCGGCTTTTGTGTATCTTATACCTATTGATTGTAATAATTCTAGCTGCAATTCGACATCATCTGTTGATTTATCTGGGACTGAAAGCCATAATCCCGAGGCAAGATTGTCGACCAAACCTCCTCCAGGAAAAACACCCAATTCAGCTAACAATTCCTCCTTATCAAGAGATTGTGCTACATATCGAATAATCAAAGCTAAGTTTTTGTTTATTTTTTTAATCTCTTTATAAACAAATCTTAATTCTCCTAAAGGATTCTCCGTACAAAAATTCAAAACAGCACAAACATTCGGTTTTTCTAAAAGTGAACTGAGCTCTTTTTTATGAATATCAAAGGTGCTAAATTCAACAAAATAGTAATAAGCATTATCGATTTTAGGCACCTCGTTAGGTTGAAATACGAAATATGGATATACATTATCTGGCCTTGACAAACTTTTCCATGTCTTTAAATCTGCGATTACAGGTTTATTTGTCGGAATTTTAGCAACATCTTTTGTAAACACAAGGTCGATTTGTTCATTATCTCTTTCAGAAATAATTGCGAACTTATTACTAATAAATGGAATTACTTCGTACTTATTTGAACTTATATATGGATTATAAGAGTTTTTATAGCGGCTTACCACCTGAAATTTAAAGATTCTGTCACTAAAATTCTTTACTAGTTTTTTTGCGAAGTGCACTTCATTTACCGGGCTTTCTGTTAATGACACACGTATTGTATCACCAATTCCATCACTCAACAATGCTCCAATTCCTATTGCTGATTTAAGCCTGCCATCTAAATCTGCTCCTGCTTCAGTTACGCCAAGATGCTGCGGAAACAACATTGCGTTTTCCAACATTCTGGCATTCAACAAACGACAAGCCTGTGTCATTATTTTCGTATCGCTTGCCTTCATCGAAACCACAAGATTATAAAAACCTTCTGAAACAAATATTTCGATAAATTCTATTGCCGACTCTACCATTCCTTCTACTGTATTGCCATATCTTGTCATAATCCTATCCGATAAAGAACCATGATTTGAACCGATTCTTATTGCAGTACCATATTCTTTACATATTTTTATTAATGGGATTATTCTCTCATGTATTTTTTCCAGTTCAAGTTTATATTCCTTATCTGTAAATATAGCATTCTCAAAAACAGCTCTTTTATCAACATAATTCCCGGGATTTATCCTCACTTTTTCGACAACTCTTGCAGCTTCTTCAGCAATTACAGGATTAAAGTGTACATCAGCAATTAAAGGGTTTTTATATCCATCATTATGCAATTGTTTTTTTATTTCCTTCAAACTTTCCACATCCATAATTCTTGGTGTAGAAATCCGGACAAAGTCCGCTCCTGCATCAAAAATTGATTTACATTGTAAAACAGATCTTTCTACATCCATTGCTGGGACATTAGTCATACTTTGCAATCTCACAGGATTTAGTGCACCGAGTATCATATCACCAACTTTAACAGGACGAGTGGGAATTCTTTCCAAATTATGAATGTCAATGCAATATTTATCAGGATAAGTATTCATCATATTGATTTTAACTTTACAAAGATAGTGTTTTTGTATTATTTTTATTACAAGCAAAAAATACAAAAATCAGATAATACAAAAACAGCCGGAAAAACTCCCGGCTGCAACGAACAAATTGCCAAGTCCTCTATAACTTGACAAATTTTGATTTAATCTCTCTCCCTGATTTGGTAATAACTGAATAATAGTAAACCGAATTAGACCAATCCTTTATTTCGACAACTATACGATTGTTTCTTCCTTCCGAAATATACACTTCCTTTCCTTGTAAATCATATATTATCAATCTATCTATTTCTTCTGATGACTCAAAGTAAATCTCATCTTCGCAAGGATTCGGATATACCAAAATGCTTTCATCATACTTACTTAAAGGCACAAAACTGCAAGTGTCAAAACCAACTACAATAGTATCAGTATATGTACAATTATCATCAGTAAATTCAACGTAAACGTAAGAAGGATCATATCCATTATAACCTACTTCGTAGGTGTCGGAATAACCGTTCGCTTGTCCATTAGTCATCCATAAATATGTATTATAAACAATTGAATTATCAATACTTAAAATCACTGATTCTCCATAACAAATTGTTGTGTCTGTAATATCAAAATCATTATTCGAATAATCAACAACCAAAACAGAATCTATTGTCGAACAGCCAAATTCATTTGTTACGGTGAGATAATATGTGCCAGCACTCCAAACATAAAGATGATTGTTTAACGAACCGTTAGACCAATGATAATCAAAGAATCCTTCAGGAGCTTCTACGTGTACAAAACTTTCGGAACATCTGTACAAAGTGTCATAAATATTTATTACGGGATAAGTTCCGGTTATGGACAACACAACAGTTGCTGTGTCATAGCAACCCAAGCTATTGTATGCATATACCGCAATCTGAGGATTGGTTGTTACAGGGACAAAACAGTGAGGTCCTTCACCTGAAAAATAAATCATACTACCATCAAAAATTTCCCATTCCACAGATGTCAATCCCACAGTTTCTCCATTATATACAACACATACTTCATCACCCTGACAATTTCCACCCGTTATTGCCATCATTGCCTGTGGTGGAGTTGATATGTCAGTAAATAAATGGTTTGATTCTGCAGTAGAGCTTGTAGCACATGATACAGTATTTGTAACAATAACATATATTTCTTCATTATCTGCAAAATCATTACTGCCATAAGTTGGGGAATTTGTACCTACCTCTAAACCATTTCTGTACCATTGATAAGTTGGCGATATCCCACAATTCTCAGGATTTGCAGTAAACTCAACATAATAATCAACACATGCTTCACCACTTGGATTGCTTACAATTGAAACTGATGGTGTAACCGTCCCTGACAAAGGAGGCAAATCTGACCAAACGGTATCAAAACAACCATTTACATCATAAGCGGCAGCTTCAATATAAACCTCATCAAAAACCGGAGTAAAACAATGAGGTCCTTCTCCCGAATAGTAATATGGATCTAAACCATCCATAATAAGCCATTCTACATGATCTAAGCCGACAGTTTCGCCTGAATATTCGACACAAATTTCTTCGCCAGAACATGTGCCTCCACTTAATATTGTAAACC
>JAQVEY010000149.1 GCA_028697515.1 Bacteroidales bacterium
ATTCTGTCAAAAAAGCGGAAATTGACCAACAAGCTGGATATGCATTGCTTGATCAAACTAAAAATAATATAATGCTTGCCGTCGCATCTGCATATCTCAATGTTTTATATGCAATGGATCTTGTTGACCTAGCTAATCAACAGCGTGAAATAACCAATTTACAACTGGAACAAACAAATATTTTAGTTAATGCAGGTAGTCTGCCTCTTCAAAATAAATACGAACTCGAAGCACAACTGGCAAACGAAGAATTGAATATCGTAAATTACGAAAATCAGCTAAACCTAGCTCTGCTTAATCTTGCTCAACTTATCGAAATTACTGATTATATCTCTTTCTCGATTGTAAGACCCGACCTTAATAATATTATCACAAATTCAGTTCTGATGAATGTAGAGCAGATATATGAACAGGCTCTTGAAAATATGCCTCAAATTGAATATGCAGGACTGAATTTTCTTAGTGCTGAGAAAAATCTGTCAATTGCCAAAGGAGCTTATTTACCTAACCTAAGTTTAAGTGCTTCTTACGGATCGGGTTATTCAAGTTCTAGCAAACTTATTGACGGAATAAATATAGGGACACCATACCTGAGTGGATTTGCAACAGATAATGTAGGCAATATACTTGACGTTTACCAATACTCATATGATTACGTTTATGTCAACAAACCATTCGATGACCAATTTAAAGATAATGCAAGTACTGCTCTTACATTCAGTCTAAACATTCCAGTATTTAACGGACTGCAAACAAGAACAGGAGTAAATAATAGTCAGATTTATCTCGAACAAGCAAAATTGCAGGTAGAACAAGCAAAAAAAGACTTGCTTAAAGATATCCAACAAGCTTATGCCGATGCCCAATCTGCAATGAAGAAATACTATGCTACAGAAAAAGCAATGATTTCAATGCAATTAAGTTTTGATTATACTCAAAAAAGATATGACGAAGGTTTAGTTAATACAACTGATTACAATATTGCAAAAAATAATCTGGCAAAAACTCAGGCTGAATTAATCAGAGCAAAATATGATTTTATTTTTAAACAAAAAATTCTCGACTTTTATACCGGTTTACCAATCAGATTATAGCTTTCAACAAAATATCTAGCAAAAAATGAAAAAGAAACAAAATAGAAAAAAGAAAATTACAAGATGGGTAATTATAGGAATTGTTGTTTTAATTGTTTTTATGATTATTGGTAAAAAAGCAGGTTGGTTCGGATCTGATAGTACACATAAAATTAGCACCGATCCTGTAACTGAAAAAACTATTACCGAAGTTGTTACTGCCAGTGGCAAAATTCAACCCGAAACTGAAATTAAAATAAGTCCTGATGTATCAGGAGAAATAATAGAATTGTTAATAAAAGAAGGTGACCAAGTCAAAAAAGGCGACTATTTGCTAAAAATAAAGCCAGATATTTATGAGTCTGCCGTTGAAAGATCTGTGGCAGCAGGAAATTCTGCAAATGCAAACCTATCTAACAGTCAGGCTCGTCTTGAACAAGTAAAAGCTCAATTTGTTCAAACCGAACTTTCCTATAACCGCAGTAAGAATCTTTATGATCAAGGCGTAATTTCACAATCCGAGTACGAAAATGCCTTAGCTGCATATCAAATGGGATTGGCAGATGTAAGGGCTGCCGAAGCTAGCGTAAATGCCGCAAATTATTCAGTAATGAGTTCGTATGCGACCGTTAAAGAGGCTAACGAAAATTTACGTAAAACATCTGTTTTTGCTCCCATGGACGGAACCATTTCTATGCTTAATGTCGAAGCAGGCGAACGCGTTGTTGGTACAGAAATGATGGCGGGCACCGAAATGATGCGTATTGCTAACCTCGAAGTAATGGAGGTAATTGTTGATGTTAATGAAAATGATATTATTAAAATCAAACTAAATGATAGTGCCGACATAGAAGTTGATGCATACCTAAACAGAAAATTTAAAGGAATTGTAACTGAAATTGCAAATTCAGCTACCTCATCAGGACTGTCGGTTGATCAAGTCACAAATTTTAAAGTTAAAATAAGAATTCTGCCGGAATCATATCAGGATTTGGTTGATGCTGGTAACAATTATCCTTTTCGTCCTGGAATGTCAGCAACTGTAGATATCCATACGAAAACTGTTTATAATGTATTGGCTGTACCCTTACCAGCAGTCACAACACGAGCCGACACAACGGGTGTAGGTTATAATCAGGAACCTAGTAACCAAAAAACTATTTCAATCAGCAACGAAGATGTCGAGGTTTCTGAATCTGAAACATCTGATAAAATCACTCTTATGGAAGTAGTTTTTGTATATAAAGACGGAAAGATAGAACAACGAAAAGTAAAAACCGGAATTCAGGATTCTTATTTCATAGAAATAGTTGAAGGTCTAAAAGAAGGTGAAGAAGTTGTTACTGCACCATACAATCTGGTTTCAAAAATATTGAAAGATGGTGATGCCGTCAAAAAAGTCTCTAAAGAAGAACTGTTTAAAACTGAAAAGTAAACAGTTTTATTTATATCCCGAATTTAGTATTTTTGCTGTCTAAATTTTAAATGTATTAATGGCGAAAATTCTTAACATAGAGACTTCAACCGATATATGCTCAGTTTCTATTTCAATAGACGGAGTATCCAAATTTCTTAAAATTTTTGTGCCAGAATCAGAATCTTCTGAAAGGTACTCTCATTCAAAATTACTTGCTGTTTTTATTGATGAAATATTAAAGGAAAACAATATACTTCCTGCACAAATTGATGCCGTTGCCGTTAGCGAAGGGCCTGGCTCATATACCGGTTTAAGAATTGGTGTAAGCTCTGCCAAAGGATTTGCTTTTGGAATAGAAAAACCATTGATTGCTGTTGACACAATGCATATTATCGCAAAAATGGCAAAAACAAAAACCAGTGAAATTTTTGATTATTTCATCCCTATGACTGATGCTCGCCGAATGGAAGTTTATTGTTCGGTCTTCGATAAATCTCTGAAACAAATTACCCCAGTTGAAGCTAAAATTATTACTCAAGAATCTTTTGAAAACTTCAAGAATTTTAAAACTTGTTTTTGTGGAAATGGTGCAGAAAAATGTTCGGAGATTCTGCAAAACAAGAATTTTAGTTTTGATAAGAATATTTTTCCTTCTGCTGAATTTATGGGCGAATTTTCGGAAAAGAAATTTATAGAAAGAGATTTTGTAAATATAGTGGACTTCGAACCCTATTATCTTAAAGATTTTATTGCAACAACACCTAAAAACAAAATATTATGAGATTTACAAACACTTCTAATCCTGTTTTAACTAACAAAGCTTTTAGTATTCAATCTGATGGCGAAGTTATGACTATTAAAGGGACCGTAAATAAATCCCTTTTGTTGTTTTTAATTTTATTGATAACCGCAAGTTTATCATGGAAACTTGCAGCTTCGGGTTCCGAATTGTTAACAATGTTATTGTGGCCTTCGGCAATTATTGGTTTTGTATTAGCTATAATTACAATATTTGCAAAAAAATATGCAATGTACACTGCTCCACTTTATGTTGCTGCTCAAGGGTTTTTTCTTGGGGCAATATCTATGGTTTATAATTTCATTTATCCTGGAATTATTATTCAGGCGGTATTATTAACAGCCGGAATTCTTGGAGTTATGCTTTTTACCTATAAAACAGGTATGATAAAAGTTACTCAAAAATTCCGCTCAGGAATTTTAATTGCAACTGGTGGAATCGCAATCGTTTATTTAGCATCATTTATAATGAATATTTTTGGTATGTCAATGCCATATATTCACGAAGGCGGACCTATTGGAATTGGCATTAGTTTATTTATCGTAATTATAGCCGCCTTAAATTTAATATTAGATTTTAGTTTTATTGAAGAAGCTTCACATGCAAATTCTCCAAAATATATGGAATGGTATGCAGCTTTTGGTCTAATGGTTACTCTAATTTGGCTATATTTAGAAATTTTAAGATTACTCGGAAAAATAAGAAGATAATATATGATTTATAATTTTCGTAACGATTACAGCGAAGGTGCACATCCAAAAATTATCCAAGCCTTAACTGACTCCAATCTGGAACAACATGACGGATATGGTGAAGACAAATATAGTTTGGCGGCAGCTGGTAAAATAAGAAAAGAGTTAGACTGCCCTCAGGCAGAGATTCACTTTGTATCGGGTGGCACTCAAGCAAATCTGTTATGTGTCAGCTCATTTTTAAAACCTTACGAATCAGTTATTGCAGCACAAACCGCGCATATCGAAGTACACGAAGCCGGAGCAATTGAATTTACAGGACATAAAATAAATACATACCTAGGTGTCAACGGTAAACTAAGCCCTAAGCAAATACAGGATGCCGTTAATTTTCATTATGACGAACATATGGTGGTCCCACGGCTGGTTTTTCTTTCGAATTGCACAGAATTGGGAACGGTTTATACGAAAACCGAATTTACAGACATTTCTGACATTTGTAAACAAAACAATCTTCTTCTGTATATTGACGGCGCTAGATTGGGAACAGCCATAGTATCAAAATCAAATGACTTAACATTATCTGATATAGCAAAACTTGCAGATGCCTTTTATATAGGAGGAACAAAAAACGGGGCTTTGATTGGAGAAGCAGTTGTGATAACAAATCCTGAGCTTAAACCCTATTTCCGTTATAATATGAAACAAAAAGGTGCTTTACTGGCAAAAGGCAGAATAATAGGTGTTCAGTTCAATGAATTATTTCAAAACGGGCTTTATTACGAACTCGCCACACATGCAAACAATATGGCTATGAAACTCGCCTCGGGAATAGACGCTGCAGGATATACCTTTTTTGCTCCACCGGAATCAAATCAGATATTTCCAATATTCCCTGAAAAATTAATTGAGAAATTATTTAAAAAATTCGAATTCTATATTTGGTCCAAATATGATAAAAACAACTCTGTAGCAAGATTGGTTTGTTCATGGGCAACAAAAGAAGAGGCTGTAGAAGCGTTTTTAAAAAGTCTTTAGCATTCCGACTTTTTAACAGATTTCTCAGCCTTCCTACGCCAGACTTCGAAATGACTGTTATTGGCGGGAAATTTGTCGGCAACTTGTACTTTCATTTTATTATTAGCAAACTTTTATGTTGCCGACCATAACCCCCGACTTCTCGGGTCATTTCGAACGAAGTGAGAAATCTGTTAAATTCAAATATTTTGGATAGAAACTAAATTATTATTTAATACAAACAAGCAACATAATCATAGTGAGGACCTTCAGCGATAAATTGCATCTTTAAATTAATCTCTCCAGCAATAGCCTCAACAGTATAAGGGTCTATAAAAAACCATTTAAATTTACCTGATTTAAGTTTTTTGTATTCAAGTTCATAAACCAGTTCCCCATAATATTTCTCCGTAAGTGGAATACTCATACTACCATCTTTTTCCATATACAAATATTGCAAATCAGAAGAGTCAAATATTATTTTACCTCCGGGTTTTAACAATATTTTTACATGTTCTAGCAAATTGGGTAAATCTGGCAATGAGCCTGCTATGCCAATTCCATTCATCAACATTAAAATCGAATCAAAAGTTTTGCCCGAATAATTAAAAATATCATCACAGACAACATTTTTAAGTCCCCTGTTTTTCATAACTTCACAACATCCCGGTGATATATCAAGGGAAGTAACGTCATATCCCAAACCTTGCAGATATAACGAATGTGATCCCGCACAGGCTCCCACATCTAATATTTCACCTCTTGCTTGCTGTAGTGCCTTTTGCTCATGATTTGGCATTTCAGAAAATTCTCTGAACAAATAAGCAGCGTCTAAATACTCGGTTGCAGCAAGATCTGATTTGACTTTTATTCTAGCTGATTTGTCTCCTGAAAAATAATCTTTACAGCACAAACCAAAAATATCTTCTCCCTTTATACTTTTCATTTTTCTCTCAATTAAACGCGCAAAGACTTTAACGAAGATAAATTTAAAAAGTTGCAAATTGTTTTCTTAAAATCACTACCAAAAAATACTGCTCTCTTAAAAGTCCTCACACAATACAATATATTACTTGATATTATTCTTAAAAAAATCAGTTATATTTGTAAAACTTTTTCTGATTTATGATAAAAACAGTTATAGGGTTTTCGAAATGGCTTAAATTACTAAATCAATCAGTAATAAGTATTTTCCGTATTTGTTTAATGTCAAAGAACACCTATGCTCTTCGTCAGCAAAAATCAGAGACAGATTCAATAATTATTTTAGGAAATGGTCCTAGTTTAAAACCAACAAT
>JAQVEY010000150.1 GCA_028697515.1 Bacteroidales bacterium
AAATATCTTCAATTACAGGTTCTTTTTCAATAAAACAATCTCTTCCATATTGTTTAAGACTAATATTGTCATGCTTTTCCAAAGAGACTAGTTCTGAATAATGCATGCCTTTTACAAACTGAGCAATAAAAACTTTTTTCTCTGCACCTGCTGCCCTTAATGCAAGCCCAAGCGCTGCTGTGGTTTTACCTTTTCCGTTTCCAGTATAAATCTGAATTTTACCGTAATTATCTTCCATTAATACTGATTATTACTTAACATTATAAGTACACAAGAATGCAAAACCTCGACCCCAATTTCCTTTAGTTTACATTCGAAAGCCTTATTGTGAGTGCCAGGGTTAAATATCACCCGTTTAGGAGGATTCTTTAATACGACATCATAATACTTTTCCTGATTTTCTGCAGAAAGATACATTGCTACGGTATGAACATCTTCATCTTCAGGATATGAATTTCTGATAGGCAAATCATTTATACTAGCTTTCTTAATTCCAACAGGAATAACTTCGTGACCATTTTCCAACAACTCAACTGTTGCCAGATATGAATATCTGTGGGTATTATTACTTGCACCTAAAACTATTGTTTTCATATTGTATTTTATATATTTATGTAAAATTAAAAATTAATAATTTTATTTAATGCTATTTTTATAATTTTTACAATCTCAGCATCAGGTAAATATTCCGTAATGCTTTTGCAATTCACCATTGCATCAACAATTTGTTTATCATATGGCAATTTTGCTAAGACGTCTATTCCTTCATGATTACAATATTCGACAATTTTATCAGAAAATTCTGAATTCAAATCGAATTTATTAATGATTACCCAAGTTTTTAGATTAAAACTATTTGTCAATTCAAGAGTTCGTTTTAGATCGTGCATTCCTGACAGACTAGGTTCTGTTACCACCACGACATGATCAACACCAGTGATAGTTGATATTACAGGGCATCCAATACCTGGAGGGCCATCAATGATTATAGTCTCTATATTATTCTGCTCGGCAATTTTTTTTGCTTTGTCTCTGACGAGATTAACTAATCTTCCTGAATTTTCTTCTCCAGGAGCTAATCTTCCGTAAACCATTTTACCATGACGAAAATTTCCCGACAATAATAAATTCTCAGCATTATCTATCATCGAAATTGCATTTTCGGGGCATATTCTTGAGCATAACTTACAACCATCACAGAATATTTCATTAATAACGACTTTTCCATTATCAAACTTAATTGCATCAAAACGGCAGTAATCAATACAAGTTCCGCAATTTGTACATTTACTATAATCAATCTCAGCCTTTTGAGCTCCAATAAAGGAAGATTTTTCTGTTATCTCCGGTTCAAAAATTATATAAAGATTTGCAGCATCAACATCACAATCTGCCAAGACAATTTTATCATGTTCACTGGCAAAAGCTGCACTAATACTACTTTTACCTGTTCCACCCTTACCGCTGATTACCGCTATTTCCATAACTATTATAAATTGATTCAAATATTTTCATAAATAAAGCCTTTAGATTATCATCATGAGCAGCGACTATCTTACCTGTCGAGTATAAAATTGCTATTTCTTTATCAAAAGGAATTTCAGCAAGCAATTCAATATTTTCACTTTTTAAGTAATCATAAACTTTAGTATCTCCCAAACCCGCTCTATTAATAACAACACCGTATTGTTTGTGCATGGTTTTTAGAGTATTGACAGACTGTTTAAGATCACTTAATCCAAATGGAGTTGGTTCTGTAACAAGAATAACATAGTCTGCTTCTACAACAGTTTGAATAAAAGGACAAGAAGTTCCGGGCGGTGAGTCCATTATTACAATGTCTTTATCAGAGGTAGATTTATGAGCAGCTTTAATAACAGGCACCGGCGACATAACTCCACTTTTCATTCGTGCCTCAACTAAATTCATTCCATTATCAGTAACAAACAAGTTAACGCGACCTACTTCTGTATCCTTTTCTATTATTGCATCATATTCACATGCTACAGAACAAGCTCCACAACCATGACATAGCTCTTCAATGACTTTAATAATACGAGAAGGCGGAATAATAAAAATTGCGTTGTATTCACAATAATCATGACATTTACCACAATAAACGCATTTATCGGTATCTATAACAGGTACTTTTTGAACGACTTTTAAAGATTCCTTCAAACTAGCATCAAAAAACAAAAGTGAATTAGGTTCTTCTGCATCGCAATCTAATAAAACACTATTTTCATACTTTTCCTGTATTGCATAAAACATCGAAGTGGAAATCAAAGTTTTACCAGTACCTCCCTTACCACTTGCAATTGCAATTTTTAAACTTTTATCTGTCAATATTTTTCCCTCCATTTAAAACTACAAAACTTCCTTTTTCAACATTTAATAAATCGGCAATGACATCACATTTTACCATTAATAAAAAGAATATTCTATCATCATTTTCTTTTAACAAACCTTCAAGATTACCTTGTCCTTTTGATATTATCAAATCGCTGGAATTATATTCATCCATAAATTCACGACTGCATTTTGACAAAACAGTAGAAGGCGCATCATATCCATTAGTTATAACAGTTGCCGTTTCATGCATGTTAGTATCAACAGCATCTTGCATAGTAACATCATTTAAAACCGGAGCCGATTTAACTACATAAGTAACCTTATCCGACAAATTAGTTTCAATAAACAATTTATCAAACACAATTTCACCGGCATTATCGCCAAGATAAAGGATTTTATTCGCCTTTTGAATTCTTTCCTTTAATAAGCATGAATCATCTATCGCAAAATCGGCATGAAGCACATTGATTATTACAGAATCTATATCAAAACTGTCCGCAGCACCATAGTCCATAATATTCCCTGCAATTGCAAGTCTAAGAGATGCCTTAAATGAATCATGAGTTTCAAAAACAATTGGTTTCCAGCGTTTATAGATTTCAAATGCTTGAATATTCGATTGTTTTTTCTCAGATAAAAACGGATCTTCAATTCCAATAATATCTCTGAAAGCTTTGTTTAACTCTCTTTGTATCATAGGAGCAGAAAAAAAACGTAATTCAGAGATATTTTGTTCAAAAATCTTCATAAAAGATTTTTGTTTATCTTCATCAACATCAAATTTCTTAAACAGCCTGAGATATCCACGCAGGAAACACTCAGCACATCTTTTATCATACGATGATTTAGTGTCCGCAGTTATCATGTCCATGACTATGGTCGTGATTACAATAATTAGCAGTAAGTTGTAAATTTCCTGCAATAAAATCTTCTACTAGTTCTTTGGCAGTTTTAACTGGAGCTCCGACAAAAGCATTTATATTTTGTTGATTAAACAACATAATTGCCTGCTGTCCCATTCCTCCGGCAATAACATCCGTAACACCAAACTGAGCTACCCATTTTGGATACAAACCCGGCACATGTTCAGGTGGATCCAATTCTTTTATATTAATAATACTATCATTTTTAACTTCAACAATTGCAAATTGTTGACAATGACCGAAATGTGCACTAAGCACACCATTTTCCATAGGAATTGCAATAATTCTATTCATATCTATTTATTTAATTAAAAATGAAGGCTAGTGTAATAATGAAAAAGCAAACTTCTACAAAAAAGATATTCCACTAAGCCTTCATGCATGAAAACTATATAAAACTAAACACTTCTACCATTACCTCTTCTCTGTCCCATCCCACGCCCTGCACCACGACTAGCGCCACGTCCTAAACCGCGTCCCAGACCACGACCTGTATTAGGCTGAACATTAGTATTTCCGTTACCAGCACATTTTCCGGCTTTGCGTCCTGTCATTGGACCTTGTCCTTCAGGACCTGTTTGATCAAAATTTGGCATAATTACCTCCTATTACTATTTGTTAAACATATTTATAATATCTTGAATTGTTTTTGTTGGTTCTTTGATAACAATCATCTGAATTTTCAAACTTTCTAATAATGATTTTATTTTCATTCCAAACTCACCTGACACAATTTTTGACACTCCTTTATCTGCAACAACCTGAACAGATGCAGGTCCTGCTCCATTATCAGCATTTTTGTTTGGATTTTCGATAAACTCGTATGTTTTTGATTCCGTTTCATAAATAACGAAATATGAACAACGTCCAAAACGTGGATCAACATTTGAATTTAAATCTTTACCAGTTGATGTAATTGCAATTTTCATAATTTCTACTAATTATTCGTTTATAATAAATTATTTCTTTTTAAAGGCACTTTACAATCAGGACATATTTCCTGTTTACAAGGCTTTCCTTGCAAATGAGGTATAGAATATCCACATAAAGGACATACGCACAATTCCTTGTCGGTATCTATATTTTTACCATCAAGTTTTGACTGTCCTAAATAGGAAATATTTTTACTCTTACATAAAGGACATTCTTCTATTTCATTATCAAGCTCGGGATTACTGAAATAACATTTACAATCTTGACACAAATACCAGTCTTTATCAAAAGTAACCCTTCCGCCTTCAATAGTTATCTGTCGTCCTTCAGCTAAAGCTGTTGCTATTTTTTGTCTTGCCGAGGCATAAATTCTAGTAAATGTGGGTCTGGATACTCCCATTATTTCGCATGCAGAAATATGATTGTGCATTTCATAATCACATAGCTTAACAGATTCGTATTCCTCTAACAAAAGTATCACCGGATCTGAATTCTTTAAACCATCCTGTTGACCATAAGGTTTAAAGCCTTTTATCAAAGGTAAGTTCATCATTCGTCTCATTCTTTTTCTTCTCGGTGACATTGTTTTTATATTAAATTCACTACAAAGATAATGAACATATGTTCATAATGCAAATATTTTTTAGTTTTTTTTGAAAAAGATATCAACACCTTAGAAAAATCTAAAATAAGCTGGAAATTTGCAAAATAGAATTTAAGAGTATATTCTTAAGAGAGTTTTTGTTTTAATTTTACAAAATACAGAAACAATTTGTTTATCTTGGAGGTGTATCTTTCGTATTTTAACGGTCTTATTTTGACTATATCACCCATTTGCTTCTCTGATATATCAAACAAACTGAGAATATCGTTATAATTAGCCGGTCTTAAGTCCAGCATATCAGATTCGTAGAGCTGTAAGGCTTTTTCTCTACTAATTTCTCCACTTCTGACCATATTACTATATTGACAAATATGCCTTTCATAACCATAAATAGAATGTCTAACGTAATTAGTAAAAGGTTCGGCAATACAATCGAAATGTTTAGTAAAGTCCTTATTAAAGTCTTCCTGCCAGCCCAATTCTCTAGCAATAATCTCTCCCATTTCTTTATCGGTAGGGTTATCAATATAAAATAAAGGACGAACTTCAAGTCCGATTTTCCCTGATTTCTTTTTTATAAAGGTATTAAAATCATTTCGTGAAGGTAGAACAAGATATTTGTTTATTTCATCAGTTTTTAATTCAGAAACATCCTTTAAAATGTGTTTAAACCTCGAAATATCTTGAATAGAATCAGGCACAAAAGAATCTTCCTCGAGGGGAGATGTTCCGTATAATATTAATGGTGTTTTATAATCCTGTGCTGTCTTTAAAATATATGATATTGTTGCGATATCACATGCCCCGCATATATCACCTGATTTTAACAACATATTACGATAGACTTTTTTCTGAATCACAGGGTCTGTTTTGCACCATATATGTTTAACACCTGTAATTTTTAATGCTCTTTCAATATTATCAAGTGCAGTTTGGCTAAACAGACCATTATCGTATGTCATCGCCAGAACCTTCAGCTTATACACTTTTGTTGCCAGATAAAGAATATATGTACTATCCTTACCCCCGCTTAAAGGGACAAGAGCATCAAATTCGGCATTTTTAGCTTTTGCTTTATCAAATATTTCGATTAGTTTATCCTCACCGAAAGGAGAAAAAGTCCTTTTACCTGTACACAACGAACATTCCCCCTTATCATTAAATTTTATTCCGGGATATTTATCATTTAAAATACAAGAAGTACAGATAGTCATAAAAGAAGTTTTTTATTGGCAAAAATAAGAAAATGTAAATTCATTTGAAATATTAGGTAAATAACTTTACTTTTTTTCACAAGTAACAATACAGAAATCTATATTAGGTAAACAAAAATTTTGTTCAGGATATTTTACTATTAACGGACTATTTCAAATTTAAATGTCTGAGTCGTAGTGTTAGTTCTTATTTCCATTAAATACATACCGGGTTGAAAGTCTTTTGTACTAATG
>JAQVEY010000151.1 GCA_028697515.1 Bacteroidales bacterium
GAAATTCTGTCCGTAACTACCATTACGAGCAAATCGTCATTTATATTATAGACATCCCTAACTTTGCCAACATATAGGCTTTTCTGATTCTGAAAACTGAAATTTGTTTTTGTTAATGCGCTCATATTAAAATTGTTTTTCATTTTTTTCGTATGCATCCACTACTTTACCAACCACTTTATGTCTGATTATATCAGATTTATCAAATTCAACAAAAGAAATATCATTAATGTCACCGAGAATATTTTTTGCAGTTAGAAGTCCTGAATCGGATTTCCTTGGCAAATCAATCTGTGTAAGGTCTCCTGTTACAATAAATTTGGAGTTCTCGCCCATTCTCGTAAGAAACATTTTTAATTGTGTGTAAGACGCATTTTGAGCCTCATCGAGAATAACAAAAGCATCGCTTAAAGTTCTTCCTCTCATAAATGCCAAAGGAGCAATCTGCACAACTTTCTCCTCGATATATTTTTCGAGCTTTTTGTAAGGTATCATATCCAATAAGGCATCATAAAGAGGTTGAAGATATGGGTCTAATTTTTCGCGTACATCTCCGGGTAAAAAACCTAAATTTTCGCCGGCCTCTACCGCAGGTCTTGATAAAATTATCCTCTTAACCTGCATTTCCTTTAATGCCTGTACAGCAAGGGCTATAGCAGTATATGTTTTCCCTGTTCCGGCAGGTCCAATCGCAAAAAGCAAGTCATTCTTTCTAAATTCATCAACCAGAACCTTTTGATTTTTTGTGCGTGCCTTTATTGGTTTACCGTTAACACTATACAAAAGTATCCCGTTTTCTTCACCTTGCGATGTTTTATTGTCCCCGTTATGCAAAATCTCTTTAATGTCATCAACATTTAATCTGTTGTATTTATGAAAATGACTAATTAAAGCATTAAGTTTTTCTTCAAAATTAAGGATTTCACTTTCATCACCAACCAATTTGATAATATCACCACGTGCAATTATCTTTAATCTTGGAAAATGTTTTGTAAGTTCTGTCAGATTGACTTCGCGTACTCCATAAAATTTATTAAGGTCTTCAATTTCAATCAATATAGTTTTTTCGGTCATCTGATAAATTAATAATAGATTTGTAGCAACAAATAAAACTAATTTTTAACTTTAAACTGTGATTTTTTTTTGTGAGTTTTCAATAATTTTTAACATATAAAATTGAAACAAATAATAACATTTACAACAGATTGGAATAACAGCGATTACTATATAGGAGCTGTTAAAGCATCTATTATTGCTAAAATTTCTGATGTTGTTTTTGTTGATATCAGTCACGATATTGAATCTTTTTCCGTATCTCAGGCTGCATTTATTTTAAAAAGTGTGTATAAAAAATTCCCTGCAGACACAATTCATATTATCGGAGTTGACAGCGAACCTGATATAAATGGCAAAATTCTGGCAGCTAAATATGATTCACAATATTTTATTTGTAATGATAATGGTTGTACTGGGCTTATTTTCGAACATAAACCAGAAACTGCAGTCATTATTCAGACAGGTTTTGCTTTTGAAGGATGCAGTTTTACAGAATTGAATGTTTTCTCAGATATTGCAATTTATATAAGCAAGAACGGAAATTTATCAGATTTAGGTAATTTGGTAGATGACGTTAGCCGATTTGCCGGATTAACAGCTCAAATTGAACCTGATATGATAAATGGTGAGGTTATTTATATTGACTCTTATTCCAATGCAATAACAAACATCACAAAAGAAATCTTTGATGAATATGTAAGTGGGAAGAAATTTGAAATTTTGTTAAATACAAATCAATTAAAAACTGATAGAATACATCCATCATATAAAAGTGTTGACAAAGGCGAACTAGTTTGCATATTTAACTCACTTGGACTTCTTGAAATTGCCATTCGCGAAGGTAAAGCATCTCAATTACTCAGTTTAAACAGGAAATCTTCTATTAGAATCAGATTTAAATGATTAAAAGGACTTTAATACTGTTAGTTTTTCTATTACTAAATCTATTATGCCTTTCACAGAGACATGTTTTTGCAGAAATAAAACCTTTTGTTGGATTTGTAGCTCCTCACCGAATTGGAATGGAATCGCTTGCTCAAAATAACACTTATGGCGCCGAACTCAATTTTTTGTTTAGAAACACAAGTCCATTATTCTACAATTTGAAGTATGGTTTTCCATATAAAGGTTTTGGAATAAGTTTCGAAAATTTGGGTAATCCGGAAGTTCTTGGAAATGCATATTCAATATATTCTATTTTAGATTTGAAGATTATTGGCAATTCAAAGCTTTCATTAAATACAAGACTTAGCCCGGGACTTGCTTACTTGACAACAAGATATGACAGGTATTTGAATCCTGAGAACATTGCTTTAGGAACACATCTATGTTTTTATTTCAATTTAAGTTTGTCAGGCAAATATCACTTTCAAAACTCGGGAATAGATTTAAAACTAATGGGAGGCTTGATACATTATTCAAATGGCTCTGTACGAAAACCCAATTTAGGTTTAAATCAGTTGTATATGGGAATAGGGATATCAAAAGAGATTGCGACAAACGAACAGTCAGAATATAAAGAATATTCCCGAGAACACCTTAGTCCACACGAATTATGGGCTATGGGAACATATACGGTTTCAGATGAATATTCTCTGATGCCCGAAGGTCGTGGTGGAGGTTTTCCATGCAGCACTATTGCCTGCGGATACAATTATCAATATTCGGGAATAGGGAAAGTCGGTATTTCTGCCGATTTGTTTTATAATAGTAATCTGTTATATTATTTTGATACTAACTGGGATATTTTAATTAAGTATTATGATAATGTTTCAGACATCTTACGAAGCGGAATAAGTATTGGACATCAATTAATTTATAATCGCTTTGAATTAGTAACTTTTGCAGGAGTGTATTATTACAATAAAGTAAAGCCCGGAGATAGGTTTTATACGAGAATAGGTGCCAGATATTATGTGTGTGATTATGTATTTGTAAATCTAAGCTTGAAAGCCTTTGGATTCAAGGCTCACTATATTGAACCTGGAATAGGATTTTCGTTCAGAAAAAAGGCAAGCTAAGTCTTTATAAGTTTATAAACTTTATTATGATTTTTACCCTCAATTTTTAGGAAATAAATTCCTGCAGGCAAATTACTTATAAGATTATCAGCTTTTATTAAATAATCTGATGATATGTCTGTAGCTAAAACTTTTCCTGTATAATCAGTTATTGTCATATATAATTCCTGCCCGCTATTAGAGTTTTGAATAAACAATTCGTCAACACAGGGATTTGGATAAACACTAATCTTATTTTGTAAAGAAGCTTCAATATTATCTGTAGAGACTATTTCAAAACTAACATCATCGATATATATTGCACTACCTCCTCCTGATTCTGCCTCTATTACAAAACGCAGATTATTTCCTCTTAACGAGGAAGGATTGATAGTAAATGTATGCGTTTTCCAATCCTCAGCCGTTGGAACATAAGTTGAATATGATGTAACATATCTTGAAGTAATTGATGAAGCTGAAAGCACATAAACAATTCTTAAAGAATCTCCGCAAGAATTAGAAACATAAAACTTCAATCTGTCAGCATAATTTGACTCTATTCTGCCATAGGCAATTTTCATAGTTACCTGAATAGTTTGAGTATCATCATTAATAAAGATATTTGGCAGGTATATCTTATTCTTAGTTCCTATGTTGTTGTATTTGTTAACAATTTTTATCGATTTACCATTATAACCTTCATCTGTCTGCTCCCAATTCCGTTCTCCCTCTTTTGCAAGATAAAAATCATTATCAGTATTACCTGTAATAAATGGGAAATCCGAAGTCTCAAAACTTTCAGAGTAAGGCAAAGAAATTCCATCTTCAGCATCATATACTCTTATATAGTCAGCAATCAATTTGGAATCAAAATCAGTAGGATTTTCGACATATAACTGAGCATCAAAAAGTCCCTTCTGATTATATACCACTGCTGGACTAAATTCGTCAGATGATGAGGGATCGCCTCCATCAAAAGTCCAGTTTGAATATCCGATGAAATCGGTATTATAACTTAAATTATTATAATGAACTGTAAAACCCGTACAGCCTAGATTCTTATTAGCTTTAAAATCAGCAATCGGAGCACAAACTTGAGCTTCATATCCGTCATTCGTACCTGTTGCGATAAGATTCTCTATCGAATGAAGATTATTTCTCCCCGAAACACTTGAGTTTAAAGTTGCCCTCATCACATTGCTTTGACCTTGCGTAAACATTTTATAACAATATGAATAATCCATAAAATTCTGGACATTATCTAAGGAACCACATGTAACAGCATATAAATTACAGGAAGTATGACCGATTGTATTCGGAGTATCTTCAATTCCGTCATCAATATCACAATTGCTAGGAACTTCAGGATCATTTGTACTGCCCCAAGGATGAGGTAGATTAAGATAATGACCTGCCTCATGTGTAAGTACACTTCCATGACCAGAGGTACTTGTGCCTGTTACACCAACATAATCGTGTAATAAAATAATCCCATCTCTGCCATAAGGTGCTGTTCCAGGATAATAAGACCAACCAGCAGCACCACCACCCAAAGAATATACAGTCCAAATATTCAGATATTTATCAGAAGGCCAAGATGGTGCTGCCTCTTTTGCTTCTTCTCCTCCACCATAGGTAGTCTCTGATACAGTTCTGGTAATCCCTATTGTACATTCTCCATTTGGATCTATTTTTGCCAACCTAAATTCGATATGAGTGTCTGCCGCAATACTTTTAAACGCAGGATGAATTGTATTTGTATCCGAACGCTGAAGACGATAGTCTGTATTCATAAAATCTACTGCAGATAATATTTGCTCATAAGAGATATTCTCTACACCATAATCATGTACTACATGAAAAACAACAGGTATAACGTATATTTCATCATCTTTCGGATTGTTTTTGATATAGTCCTGAACAAATTCATCCAACTTTTGCCTTTCAATTAAAATCTCGGGATTGTTCTTGATTAAATCTCTATACACCTCGTCTGTAGCACAACGCCATGTTTCATCCTCTTGAGCAAAGATTGAAATTGATGATATAAACATTAAAAATAAAACAAATATTTTCTTCATTCTTTTTTTCTGAAATAAACAATAATTAAACTAAATAAGTTGCATCAAAACAAATTATTTATACTTTTCACACATCAGTATATATATAACTATTGAACAATAACTTTCTTACAATAGATTTCAGAATCTGTAATCACTTTTATAAAGTATATTCCGACAGAATTTTTGCCTAAATCTATCTCAAATCTATTCGCTTCTGGTTTATAGGCTAATAACTTCTGACCAATATTAGTATATACTTCAATTTCATTGATTTCAGTAATGGACTCAAAATAAATTTTGCCAGAAGAAGGATTAGGATAAACCCTTATATCATTCACTTGTTGTGCTTCAACTCCTACTTGATTCATAACAATTAACTCAACAGGTATAACAAGATTCAATATATTTGTATAAACTCTCAAATTACAATTATAAGTTCCTGGACTTAAGCCTTCACTATTAAAAGTCAATACAATTTCATCTTCGTTACCAATACCTAAATCACCTTGTACAGGACTTGCGCTTAACCAATTAATTCGTGGACCATAATTAAACAACTCAATAGAGTCAATAATTTGATGTGGTTCTGAACCATAAACATCACCTTGCAGGGTGTAATATATTGTCATTTTATCCTGAAAATCCTCTAGTATATGTCCATTTATAGTTGCGGTGGCATTTTCGCCCGGAAGGATTAAGCCCCAGCCATCTTCATTTTCACCCAGCCAATTAAAAGTACCACCATCACCTGGTTCTCCATTAATTAACAATAGGGTATCTTCAGATTGGTCGAAAAAATGAGTTAGAGAATCAATTATAAAACCTTCAGGAAAAGTCATTTCTATTCCTTCAACCCATTCGTTATCAACTGATGCTGCATTAGCTGTAAAAGTCCATTCAACTGTATCCCCTGCATAAAAGCTATCATGCGAACAGGAAAGATTTGATCCGTCTATACTACGTTCACTTCTCAACCAAGGCACATCAGCTGTAATCTCAATATTATAATTAATAATTCCACCTCCTTGATTGGATATATGTATTGTTTCTGTTCCGGTTTGATTAGGGTATAAAGACTTATTAACTTCAATATGGCTAACAATTAATTCAGGATCTGCATCATAAATGGAAGG
>JAQVEY010000152.1 GCA_028697515.1 Bacteroidales bacterium
TGTTTCAACACTAAATTAATAAAATTTAGTGAGACTAAGCTGGTTGCAGCAGAAATGTTGCAACCTTTTTATTAACAACAAATTATTAATAAAAAAAGCTGCCTAAATACTTTTTAGACAGCCTCTTGTTGTTTGTATTTTTTATCGTTTATTCAATACTTCTACAATTTTTTCTCCAAAAGCAATTGAAGATTCAACCGAATTGCCTGTAATAAAAGGCCAATCAAAAATGACTCTTGGATTATCACGGGTTGCGTCAGGGTCGCCAATACACAAGCCACCTGGTCCAACTGCATCTCTGCCTATGTCTTCGAGTGGATATAAAAATCCGGCATAAACCGCATCTGTACCTTTATTATCTTCAGTAGCACCCCATAATTCGAGTGTAACATCATCTTCAAAATCCCAAGCTCTTGGATGACAAGCTACTTTTCTACCTTTAATAATACTATTATAAGCATCGTGAGGATTTCTGGTCCATATTAAAGCTGCGGTTGCATAACAAAGAGTTGCAATAAGTTTGTTGGAATTATATGCTTCCAAAATAAGTCTTTTAAAATACTTATTTGGTGCCAAATCCATCATTGCACCTAATCCACCAGTTCCAACAATTGCATCATAATCAGACATTTTTGCTTCTGAAAGCTTAATTGGATGAGCCCAAGCATCACTCATTACAAGTTCTTTTGTTCTGTCACAAACAAACTTTGGGTTAACTTTTGGATTAGCTCCGGGAATAGCTGCAAGCATTGGATCAATAAAATCTGGATCTACACTTATTTTTAAAGGTAAAGGTTTTTTGCCTTGTGGTGTAGCTAATGTTACATCAAAACCTGCTTTTACGCATACATCCCATGGGGCTTGTAATTCTTCAGCCCAAACACCGAAGTTTGTTGCTGCCATTAAAATTTTTTTTGCCATAATTTAAATTATTTTTACTTTATTTTTATAAAAAAACTCTTTTCATTGTTAATCCTTTTTGATATTATATGATTGTTTGTTTCAAATCCACTTAATCATTAAATATACAAAGCATTAAACCTTTCAATCGCTTCAATTTTTACAATTTATTCAATACTTCCACTATTTTATCTCCATAAGCTATGGAAGATTCAACTGAGGTACCAGTAATAAATGGATGATCGTAATATACCTGAGGATTTTCACGATTAGCATTAATACGAGCAATACATGCACCATTAGGTCCTACAGCATCTCTCACAAGGTCTTCGATTGGCCAAAGGAATCCGGGAGTATGTACATCTGTCCCTTTATTTTCAGGTGTAGCACCGTACAAATCATAGCCAGCATCCATACCAGGTCCATAGAAGTCCCATGCACGTGGATGAGCTGTTATCTTTTTACCGTAAACTATTGATTTATAATCATTTTCAGGATCACGAAGAAAAACAAGAGTTGTTACAGCATAGCACAATGCAGCGACAATTTTACCATCTTTATATGCTTCCATAATCAAGCGATGAAGTTCCCAACAATTACACATATCAATCATTGCGCCTAAACCACCTGTTAATACAATAGCATCATAGCCTTTGGTAGTTGCATCAGCAAATTTTATTGGATGTGCCCATTCGTCAGAGTCTACTAATTGTTTGATTCTATCACAAACTGGCTTTGGATTTACATAAGTATTGATAATAGGGTCAAAGAATTCAGGATCAACACTTATTGTTAATGGCAGTGGTTTCAAGCCTTTAGGTGTAGCTAGAGTAATCTCAAAACCAGCCTTTTTACATGCATCCCATGGAGCCTGCAATTCTTCACCCCATGTTCCATAATTTGTTGCAATCATTAATACTTTTTTACTCATAATTTAAATTTATTAGTTATAAAATTAGATACTTACTTTTTCCACGGAAAATCAGTTTTAAAAGGAGCAAATACATCAATTGCTTCTGTATCACCGATAGCAACAAATGCATGAGGAACATTAGCAGGCACGACATAGGCATCACCTGCTGAAAGAATTTGTTTTTCATCTCCAATAATCATCTCAAAACCACCTTTTATTACCAATCCGAATTGCTCCTGACTATGAGTATGCATTCCAACTTCACTTCCGTCTGCCATGTTCCAATGTAATACATTTAAATTTTCGCCGTTAGCAAAATCCTGACGTATAACGCCTTTACCCATGTCAATTTTTTTGATGTTTTTATGAAATATAAACATAGTTCTTATTTAATTTTTTGAATTTATTTGTTTGATAATCTCTTTAGCTAATAAATGTGCGTAATCGCCTGCTCTGGCAGTAACAAGATCTCCATCAACAACCAAATCCTGATCTGTGTATATTGCTCCATAAGCCTTAGCATCACCAATTAAGTTGTTGTGACAGACAAGTTTACGCCCTTTTATAAGCTCTGTTGCTGGAGCACAAAGCCATAAACCATGGCAGATTATACCTTTTATAATATTTTTGTTCGCAAAAACCTTTTTAAGAAATTCAACTGCCGGGGGTAGTTTTGTAACATCTTCAGTATAACGAAGCCTGTCTGATACCATACCAGATGGGATTATAATGGCTGAATATGAGTTCAATTCTTCATCACTCATATTTTCAAAACTTTCCCAACATTCCATTGGAACTTTATATTCATGTCCATGAAAAGTAATTTTATCCTGCCCCCAAAGTCTGCTTAAAAAATGCAACTCAATATTTTCTTCTGCAAAACGATATTTATAATAAAATATTTCGTTTTCATAAAAATCAGATTCAATAAATATCCCTACTTTCTTTTTGTTCATATTTTACTACTATCTAAAATGTTTAAACTTATTGAAAATTTTGTCAAATATACTAAAAAGCACTATAAAAATTGCGTTTTATATAATAAATAATTGAAAAAACTTGAATCTATAGTTTAAACTCTTGATTTTCATATATATAAAAGTCTTTCAAGCAAAATAAAATTTCAAAATAACAAACTGCTATGAATCATCTTTAAAATAATTAAACTAGGAATGTTAATAATTTAGCATTTTTTTTAAATTTGCTTTTTAATATATTATATCTTTGTACATTACAGTAATTCTAATGATGAAATAAACGAATCATGAAAATAAATTTCTTAAAATTAGGCGGGTTAATAGTAATTCTGGCTTTATCAAACAACCTTGTTTTTGGACAAAAGTCGAAATCGGACAAATCACAATTAGACGCAGCATTTATTGCTTCGGCATACACAATTACAGCAGGGGAATGTGTTAACTTTACAGATATGAGTACAGGAAATCCTACTGGATGGCAGTGGAGCTTTCCTGGTTCACAGACTCCAAACTCAACCATACAGCACCCTCAGAGCATTTGCTATTACTATGCTGGCACCTATGATGTCATACTTGAAGTTCAAAATAGTACTGATGTTAATACTGAAGTTGTTGCTGCTTGTATAACTGTAGAGCCTAACACAACTACACCTATTGCAGATTTTGTTGCTGACTATACAACAATACCTGTTGGAGGAACAGTACAATTTACAGATCAATCTCAAAACGGTCCATTTGTATCATATGCGTGGACTTTTGAAGGTGGTATTCCAAATGCTTCGAACGAAGAAGAGCCTGTTCCTGTTGCATTTACTGAAGTCGGGACATATACTGTAGAATTAAGGGTTGAAGACGAAAGTTCAGCTCAAGACAATGAGTTAAAAATTGATTATATTACAGTAATACCTGCAGCTACAGTACCTCCAGTTGCAGACTTTATGGCAGACAGGATTTTTATTACTCCCGGAGATTACATTAACTTTCATGACATGAGTTCAGGCAGTCCATATATTTGGCATTGGTTTTTTGAAGGCGCATCTCCAGATGTATCTAATCAACAAAACCCTTTAAGTGTTTTATACGCTATGCCTGGGACATATAACGTTCAGCTTATAGTTGAAAGCAATATGGGAATTGACACTATTACCAAGGAAGATTATATTGTTGTATCTGCAACAGACCCATGCGTTGCAATGCCAATTGCAGATTTCAAAGCATCTCAAAGGCTTATTCGTTCTGGAACAAGGATATATTTCGAAGATAAATCATTAAACAATCCTACAACATGGAACTGGTATTTTCAGGGTGGATATCCAACATATTCAGCAGTATCTAACGTAATTAACGGTATAGAGTACAATGCTGCCGGATTCTGGGATGTTTCTCTTGCCGTAAATAATGCCTGTGGAACTGATTATCTTTATAGAGATGATTATATCTTGGTTTTTTCAGGTCCTGTAAATAAATATTGCGACACGATAACAAATATTGGCTCAAACGAAAATATTTATTGCCCATATCTTTCAGGTAGTTGGGGTTATATTGGAGGACACAACGGGCAAAAAATCCGCACTTATGCAGATTATTTTGAACAATATTCGTTTACTCAAATCGAAGCTCTTATAGTCCCGGTTGTACAGTGCGAATATGGAGAATATAATTCATATGTGACATTTTACATCTGGGAAGGAAATACTACATATCCTGAAACAATTCTTGCACAAAAGAAATTATTACTAAGAGATATCCCAGCAAATTTTAATAATGTTGTTGCATTTGACAGTCCTGTTGAAGTTGAAGGTCCATTTTTCGCCGGATATAGAATCAACTATGTGGATACTAATAGTGATGGAATTAGTGAAGATATATTTAATGTAAGTATTGTTGAGAACCGAAGCTATCCTAGTGCAGTAAACACATTGTATGTTGAGGCTAATTCAGTTTGGTCAACTGCAACTGCAAAATTTGCAATTAAGACATCATCAGCTATAAAACCTGTAACTTGCATTGTTGACCTAGATGAGTTTGAGATAGCTAATGAAATAGATATCTATCCAAACCCAACATCAGATTATATTTATATTAAAACAGGCAAACTGGAAATAGGGAAAGATATAGAAATAAATCTTATTGACATAACTGGTAGGGTAATAATAACAAAAGGATATCAAGTTGGTTATGACGATTTAAGAATTAATGTTAGCAATCTACCTCAGGGTTTATATTTAATAACTCTTAATACCGGTAACAATATCATTACTCGCAGAATAATGGTTTCAGAGTAATTTTTATATCGAAATTCTTGTGAATAAACCCAAAATTGAAATCTATACAGATGGAGCCTGCAGCGGCAATCCCGGTCCCGGAGGATACGGGATAGTTTTAATTTCCGGAAATTACAGAAAAGAGATTGCGCTAGGCTTTCGAAAAACGACTAATAATCGCATGGAATTATTAGCTGTTATAGTCGGTCTTGAAATGTTAAGATTTGGAGGTTCAGACGTTACGGTTTATACTGATTCAAAGTATGTTTCCGAGGCTGTAAATCAAAACTGGATTGAAAAATGGATAAAGAAAGAATATAGAGGAATAAAAAACCCTGATTTATGGATGAGATTTATGAAGGTTTACAAAAAACATAACGTAATAATAACTTGGGTAAAAGGTCATGCCGACAATAAAGAAAACAACACATGTGACAGTTTGGCTGTAGAGGCAATTAATAAAAAGGAATTATCCATTGATAAGTATTATGAATTAATTACCAGTTTTGACTATGAAAAATAGTAGAATTCAAGATAAATTATTCTAATCAAATTACCATCAAAAATAAAACACACATTACATTGTTTAAAAAAATGATACTTATTTTTTCTTCATGTAAACTTTTTTTAAGTATTTTGTCTTTTTTAAAAAACTAAATATGAAATTCAGCAGATTCTTATCCTTATTTATAGTTTTTATCGGATTTTTCACGAGTATAAGCTTAATTAGCTTTGCTCAATCTCCGCAAATAACACAACAACCTGAAAATTTAATAAAGTGTCTGAATAATGCAGGTTCAATAAGTATTGTAGCAACAGGAGCCGAGCCTCTTCACTATCAATGGTATAAAGACAGCAATCCCTACGGAACAGACAGCCCTGTTTTAGATTTTGCATCACTTCAGGAATCAGACGAAGGGGAGTATTATTGCACTGTAAGCAATGGAGAAGGAAGTTTAGATAGTTATATATGTTCTATTACTGTTGTAAATGGCATTCCTACTTTTAATGATATTACATCTGAAAACGATCTTGTTTGTGCAGGAACCGACAATTTATTTACTTCTGATGTTAGCGGAGAAAATTTTTATGTCACCTGGTTTCATTACTCTGATAATGTTGGTTATGGCACAAATTATAATCTTACATCAGCA
>JAQVEY010000153.1 GCA_028697515.1 Bacteroidales bacterium
GGAAGTTTGTGCTTTTTGGTACGAAAAACATCCATGGCAAGGATTAAGTTTCATTGAAGTTGAAGATTTGGTTGTTGCTCGTGTTATAGAACTTATCGGACAAAATGATACAAAAATGCCCGGAGTAATTGAAATCTTAAATTATTTTAAAACTAAAAACTTAAAAATAGGACTTGCATCAAATTCATCTCACAATTTAATAGAGGTGGTTCTCGAAAAAATTGGGATAAAAGAGTATTTCGATTATTTATCTTCTGCTCAGGATGTAATAAAAGGCAAACCCAATCCGGCAGTATATCTTGCTGTAGCAAAAAATCTTGGCGTAGAACCTCATGAATGTCTGGTTTTTGAAGATTCAATCATCGGAATTACTGCTGCAAAAAATGCAGGAATGACTGTCGTGGCGGTACCCGATGAAGCAGATTTCCATAGTGAGGTTTATCAATTGGCAGATTATAAAATCAAAATGCTTACGGATTTTATTCCATTTTTTTGGAGTTCAGCAGAATAGTGAAAGGATATCAGAGCATTTTTTTGTTTCTTGAATAATATATACTATTTTTAGTTTTTATTAGGTTTTAACATAAAAAAAATAACCATGAAAAAACTTGTAATTTTAAGCTTTGTAATATGTTTTGTTATTAATCTTCACTCGCAAGACATTTGTCTCACTCAAACAGAAAAAGATGTTCTGGAAATATTAAATCAAAAAAGGTCGGAAAGTGGATTAAACATGGTGCAAATCTCTCCTATATTGATGATTACAGCGAATAAAAATGCCGAAGAAATTATTACACAGTCATATTTAAGTCATAAACCACAGAAGTTTGGAGATTATGATTATGCCTACGAGCAAATCAGATATACATCATCTGTCTCCGGAGCTGTAGCAATTGCACGTTCTTTAACAACACCAAGTTCGTACACAAACTATCATCATATTATTTTGCAAACAGGGGAATATAGTTCCAAAGATTGGCAGAGTGTAGGTATTTGTGTAAGAAACAATACAGTTATTTTGATATTTGGTGAAAAACCGGAATCCTTGCAAAACTTCAATACTTGTAGTAGTGACATCTTTTTTGATGCTGAAGAATTGCTTCAAAATCCGGTACTTAGTCTTAATGTTTCAGAAGTAGCTATGCTAACAATCTATGCAGTAAAATTTGACGGCAGTAAGTATGTATATGATAATCAATTTGTTAGGGATAGTAAAGTAGAGATAGAGCTTAAGGATGATGAGGCTGAATCGTTTTTAATTTATGTAAATCCTTCGGTGCTTCCAATTGTTCCTCAGGAAAAAATAGAGTTTATTATAAAAAAATCCGATAAAAGAAAAGTCGAAAAAAATATTAGCTTTAAAGGGAACACTATTGATGAAATTAATAATTCTTTAGATTCTGGGATGACGATAAACCAAGTGATGACAGGTGATCCAAATGGTTACACTATGTTGCATAGGGCAGTTATGCAAGATAATATTGACGCTGCCCAATACCTTATAAATAGCGGAGCAGATATTAACATTAAAGGATATGATGGCGAATCTCCCATATTTTTTGTAAAGTCTAACGATATGTTTAATTTGTTAAAAATTCAAAATCCAAGATTCGATTTTTTAACAGTTGACAAAACAACCGTTTTACATTCCTATGCACAAAATGGTTTAATTGAACCAGTAAGCTATATCGTTGATAATAAAAAAGTTGATATTAATTCCAAAGACAGATCTGGCGGAACAGCCCTATTGTATGCAGTGGATCATAACCATTACGAAGTGGCAAAATATCTGCTCGAAAATGGTGCTGTTCAATCTTATGGTTGGCTGGTTTATCCTATACACGATGCAGTTGAAAACTCAAATTTTGAAATGGTAAAATTGTTAGTTGAATATGGAGCAGATGTAAATTGTAAAAATGGAGAGGGAGAAACTCCTCTTGGTTATGCCAAACAATATCCCACCGACAAAGATGAAATAATTGATTTTTTGATTGAGAAGGGGGGGAGGTAATAAAACGACTCCTAATCCTTTACAATCTTTGCATAAGAACTCTTGTGATTACATTTTACATTAATAAAATACATTCCTCTTTCAAATTCGCTAATGTCAATTGTAAGTTGGCTTTTGTCAGTAGTAGTTTGATAGATATTTTGTCCGAGCATATTGGTAAAACAGATAATTTTTTGACCATCTTCTGTAAAACTCAAATGTAATTCATCTTTTGCAGGATTTGGATAAACACTAGCAATCAATTCTGAAGTGCTTAGCATATTTGATAACCCAGGTATTTTATTAATATATGTGTTTACTGTTGTATTTGTAACAACTGGTAGATTGTAATCGAAGTAAATGTAAGCAGTATTGTTTATAACTGTGTTATTTGCGAGTCCGGGTTTTGGAGAAATTGAAAATCTGACAAAACCATGACTCTCAGGTTCATTTGTAGTACTGTCTGGAAGAAGAATATTAGAAAATTTAAATTCCATAACATTTGTGTTTTTTAATTGCCAGGTAACAGGATGGCTGAATGTTTCAACATTAAACGTCTCAATATTCATATTTGTTAAATCAAGAGTATCTATGATAATAACCGTAAATGCAGTGTCATTACCGGTATTCTGAAAACGTATGGTGTAATTTAGTCTTTGTCCGTGTAAAATATAGCCTTGTTCAAAAAATCCAATCGGATTTGCCGTTTTGTCGTTTGGATCTAATGAGGCGGTAATTTCCTGATAAATTGTATCTGCATTGTTCGATATGCAGGAATCCGGGACAAAGGGGGTTATCCATGCATGTGAAAATAGTGTATCTCCCCAATATTCAATATCGGTGGGTACCTGAAAATCTAAAAGAATAGAGCGATGTACTCCAGGGCCTAAAGGATCATAATTCCATGAGATTAAATTTTCAACGTGTGAATTAGGAGTTTCTTCTGAAGTAATGAAAGTCAAATCAGAGTCGTACTTAAAATTAAGTGTGCCCGAACTTGTAACAGTACCACAGTTTTTATAATTTAACCAGTAATGATTGTCGAATCCAAGCCTCGTCGACGAACCAGTAATATACACGGCAACATCAGGAGTGTTGATTTTTGAAGCAACTCCGAAATCAAGACTGTCAACAATCTCATTTGGTTGATTAACGGTAAATTGTAATTCTGATTCAGTTGTTGCAAACCAGTAATTTACTGGCATATATTTAACAGTATAATCTCCTTCATCAGCTTTGAAATAGTACATACCTTCATTATTTGTAAAGGAAAATAACGGACCAGGCTCAAGTTTTATTAAATGTCCGGCAGCAGCTTGCTCAGTTTCATCAAATAAATCGTTTTGATTTTCATCATGAAAAACAAAACCTGATATGTTAGGACCAATTAATTTTACAACCCATGCATCATAAGTCCCATGATTTCCTGTAATATCTCCATCATCTGACAAAGTAAAACCAGCTAGGATATAACCTCCATCAGAAGTCTGTCGAATATATCTTGCAAGATCAAAATCACTCCCCCCTAAACATTTCTGCCATTCAATATCTCCTAATTCATCGAGTTTTACAACCCATGCATCAACATTCCCATGATTTCCTGATACTTGTACATGATTGGAATCAGTCCAACCAGATAAAATATATCCTCCGTCAGAAGTTTGTCGGATAGACAATCCTGCTTCAAATCCCTCTCCGCCCAAACATTTTTGCCATTCAATATTTCCATACTCATCAAGCCTTAAAATCCATACGGTACTTGGTAAATCATTTCCACAAAGATGACAACCATCTGCATTTTCACCCGTTAAAATATAACCACCATCAGTTGTTTGTTGAATAGAATATAACAAGAAAACAAATATATTGTCCCCCAAACATTTTTGCCATTCAATATTCCCAGACTCATTCATTTTGACAATCCAAGAATATGGTGTAGATGAATACCCTGGCATAACTCCAGTAAGATCTCCATCAACGGAAGTCGTATTTCCGTTAAAAATATAACCTCCATCAATAGTTTGCTGTATAGAGTATGCCCATTCTGAACGAGTTCCACCCAAACATTTTTGCCATTCTATTTCTCCTAATATGTCCAGTTTTACAATCCATGTGTCAGTATTAAACTCACTAACTCCATGATGTCCTGAAACATCACCATCATGTGACTCAGTAAAGCCAGTTATGATATATCCACCATCATTAGTTTGGTGAATTGAGGATGCAGATTCATTATAACTTCCACCCAAACATTTTTGCCATTCTATTTCTCCTGATATGCCTAGTTTTACAATCCATACGTCAGCATTATAATCACTACCATGATGTCCAGAAACATCACCATCAGTTGACAAAGTAGAGCCAGAAATGATATAACCTCCGTCAGAAGTTTGTTGAATACAGTTTAATGAATCCAAATCACTTCCGCCAAAACATTTTTGCCATTCAATATCTCCTAATCCATCTAATTTTACAACCCAAGCATCCTGCCATCCATGATTTCCTGAAACATCTCCATCATTGGAACTTGTATATCCTGTAAAAATATAACCTCCATCAGAAGTTTGCAAAATAGAGGATGCTTCTTCTAATTCACTTCCGCCAAAACATTTTTGCCATTGTATTTGTATATCTGTCTGTGCATTAACTAATATTGAAAAAAATATTAATAGTGAACTTAAATAGATTTTTTTTTGCATAATCTCAGTTTTAAATTTCCAGCATTATTAAATCGTTTTTATTTTACATTTCCACCCTTAATCCAAAACTTCCTCTCATTGAGCCGTAGGTTTTAGTGCCAAGTTCGGGGATGTTATCTATTGCAAGTCCCGGTTGCATTTCTAGTACAAGGTGGATCTTTCGCCAGAATTCATTTTTTTTAGCAATACGAAAATCTAATCCTAAGGGCAGGTAGGTATAAAAAGAAATGTTTGTTTTGTTAGGATGTACCTCACTATAATTGTTTCGATTACTGAAATTATAATTATAATATGTTGAATTATCAGAAAAAATGTAAGCAAGATATTTAGAATCTGAATGATATATATGGGTGGCGGACATAAGTGAAGCAGTAGCAGATATGCCAATTCCACTATATAGCGACCATCTTGCTGCAGGTTGAGTCCTGAAAATCAGATTTGCATTTATCCCTATTTGCTGAAACAAATAATTCATCTGATATGTCTGGTTTATGATTGTATCAAGAAAAACCATATTTGTGCTGTTGTCTGATGTTAAAGTGTCGTATCTGATGTTTTGATATTTTGAATAATAAGCACTTAAGGTAGAAGCGCTAATAAATGTAATCCCTATATTTAGCTGTGGGTTTGATTTATAAGTCTGGTTTAGCTTATCGTAAAATAATAAGCCAAGACTAATATTGAAAATATTGTCATTTGTTGATACTCCAGTGTAGAATTCTGATTTGCCAAATCCAGTAAAATCGTTTTTAAGTAAATCCGAACTAGGAGCAAGTTTGAGGAAGTCTGACAAATCTGAAGGAATATTGTAATCCCCTTTTATGCCATTACTTATGCATAGATCAGAAATTCTGATTTTTGATGTTTTTACATCTTGACCTAAAATAACTAACGTAAATGTAAGTAATGACAATAAACACAGTATTTTTTTCATAGCCTATAAATTAATTTCTAACGAATTTTGCAAGATAATTTCTATCCAAAATTACTAAAATAAATGATATGAATTAGAAAATAGAGGAAATTTGTTTTTAAATAAGTAATGTATTCTACTCGAGTCGAGTACTTGTTGAATCTTCAGCTTACTCTGATATTAGTTTTTGAATACTCCCCAATCATATTAATCTTAATAATAAAGAATTTAACCCAAAACGGAGGTATTCTCAATGCTAACGTAGCAGTGAATGATTCCTCTCTCTCTCTCTCTCTCAACAGCATATCAGACTAACTCATACTTCTGACAAAGCTGCTGCCTTACAGAGAATTCTCCGCTTTTGAGGTTAATAGAATCTGTTCAAATTCTTTTTTGAAAATCACTATTGTCTGGTAAAAATTATCTGTGGCATAGAATAAATGTTTGTTTTTAATAAGCTTCATTTATTTACATTTTTCAATTTCTATTTGTGGACAATGTTTTTAGACTTTTCTGTAGAATTTATTTCGAACAACAATGTTTGAAAATAAAAGTATATATTTAAATGCGTTTTTTATTTA
>JAQVEY010000154.1 GCA_028697515.1 Bacteroidales bacterium
ATCATTACGCCGATATAATTGATAAAAACAGTGGATTTATTGATTTGTCATGGAATTATCTAGAAAACAAATCGTTTTTCTTCAACACTTCAATCGACCGCGCCTTTATTGACATTCAAAAAGGGAAATGGAATATTACAGCTGGTCGTCATCGCATAAACTGGGGACAAACTTTTGTTTGGAATTCGAACGATATTTTTAATGCTTACTCATATTTCGATTTCGACTACGAAGAAAAACCCGGTAGTGATGCAATACGCATACAATATAATCTCGATTATGCATCACGAATCGACATAGCAGCATCAGTAAACAACGACACAAGCATTACTGCTGCGGGATTATTTGTCTTTAACAAATTTAATTACGACTTTCAGTTAATGGGAGGAGTTTTTCGCTCCGAAGATTATGTTGCTGGTTTGGGATTTACAGGAAATCTCTTCAACGGCAGTTTTAGAGGAGAAGCAAGTTATTTTCATAGCATCACAAACTTTGCAGATACAAGCGGAACTATTTCAGCATCAATAGGTTACGATTATGTTTTAAAAAATGCAATGATGATTCAATGTGAATTTTTGTTTAATACCTCGGCACCAAAAAACTCCGAATTTAGTCTGACAGACTTATATGCAATGCAACTTAGTGCTAAAAATTTATGGTTTTCGCGTTTTGCAATGTTTGCAGCAATTTCTTATCCGGTTTCACCAATAATTAGTGTTTCTTTGTCGGGAATGTACAGCCCACAAAACAATTTTGTATTTGCCGGGCCTTCGGTTTCCTTATCAATGTCTGATAATTTTATGATAGACTTCAACTTGCAAACTTTCCAAAGCGATATCCCATTAGTGGATGGCGGTAAAGGGACTTATGCTTTTTTGAGGGGAAGGTGGAGTTTCTAGAAGTGCCTAAAGTGCGCTAGAGTGCCTAAAGTGCACTAAAGTACTTAAGTTGATGGAATGATTAATTAAAGTTTAAATACAAAAAAAAATATTGACTGATGCCTAAATCCTCAAGTGTACTTCCTTTATATAAGAATCTACAAAACTGTTACCAATAAAATCCTTTTGGAAGTTATTCTAGTAATAATTCCCGATCTCTCCAAAGGTCTTTACTTTGTAAAACACTACCAAAACTAATTGCCGGCGATAATATTTCGATAGGGAAATTGGTGGTGGAGTAGGAAATATAAATCAATATTCGCATTTTTAATGCTAATTTTGAGAATGGGATAGAAGTTTTGAACCAAAATCTTATATCAAACTCACATTATAACACAAAAACAAGAATAAATTTTCCATTTGTATAGAGTAATCATTATATTTGTAGTAACCAATTCTTTAATGAAATGAAAAAAATCGCTTTCCTATTGTCAGGTATCCTATTGATGTATTCCTTGGTTTATTCTCAGGAGAATTGTGCTAATGCACTCGAAATTACATTTGAGGAGTATTCGACTTGCGGTCAAATTGCAATTACTAATGCCAATTTAACAGGAGCTGTTCCATCGTCAGATTTACCATTTCCAGAATGTGGAAATTACAGTGATACAACAAATGACTTATGGTATTGTTTAACAGTACCAGAAGGTGTAAACGAATTGGCATTTCATGTAATTAATGCACAGATGATTTACACTCCGGAAATAATTAATTTCAAGCCCGGCATTGCTGTATATACAGGCTCTGTAGGAAGCTTAAACTTGCAAGACTGTTTTTATGAAGAAGGAGACATATTTGCTAATGGAGAAATAAGATTTAGAATAGTTGACGGACTTACACCGGGCGAAACTATATATTTACGAGTTTGGGATATGGATAATAATGAATTTCCATTTTATGTCGCGGCATCAGTCAGAACAGAGATTCCTGAACACAACTGCGAAACTCCTGCATTATTAACAAGTGGCGGTTGTAATATATTGGCCCCCAAAGGTACTATTGATGCTCCTGAAGAATGTGCATGGAATTCAACGGACAATACAATATATTATTATTTTAATGTTACATCTGAAAATACTCAACCAATAATAATTGAAGCTAATTATGTTTTTTGTTTTGAAAATGGAAGTTCAACAGAAAACCCTGCTGAAACTGAGCTACAAATGGCTATATATAAATGGAACGAAGTCGATTGTACAGGAGTTGGAGGTTCTGACGAATCAACATATTTTGGCTGTAACAATGGAACGGGAACCGTTAGTTTATCATCACAACTTGATCCCGGATCTTATATCCTTGCAATAGATGGTTATAGTACATTAACCGGAAACTCTTTATGCACTTTTGAGTTTAGTACAAATTTCACTTACAGTATTATCAGTTTTAATAATACTTTAAACTCAAAATGTAACATCTTCCCCAACCCCACCACAAACTCATTCACAATAAAATCAGAAAACACCTCTACAAATGTCCAAATCTTTAACCTCAACGGAAAACTCGTAAAATCTATTTACGATTATTCAGGCGAAAATATTGAAATCACCGATTTACAGAGTGGTATTTATTTTGTAAAACTTACAAGTAAGGATAATGTTTCGATAGGGAAATTGGTGGTGGAATAAATATTAAAACAATATTCAGATTGCAAGAAAAATCAGATTCTAATTATTAATTTTTACTATTTGTTTCATAAAAATAACGGATTATTGAACAATAAAGTATAGGTATACCTGAATAGAATTTCTTAAATTAAACGAACTTTTTCTAACTTTTGGCGGACGTTATCGTATAAATAACTTAATGGCATTAATTATCATATTAAAATTAAACTATGAAATTAAAACTTGTATTCTGGGCTTATTTTGTGATTTTGTCTATTATAGTTTTTGGATATAATAGTATTTCCTCTTATGAAAAAGAAAATATTTCTATAGAAATAAAAAAAACAGACACACAAGGAACAATGCTTTTAGAACCTGCCGGTCCATTTTGTACTACCGAGGCTCCAGTCAATTTAATTGCCTCTGTTCCCGATGGAACATGGTCTGGTGTTGGAATAACAGATGTCGTAAATGGAATATTTGATCCATCTGTTGCGGGAGCCGGGAATCATACGATAACTTATGTTTCTAGTGGTGGGACCGAAACAATGACAATTCAAGTAGATGCTGCTGTTGATGCCACAATCTTTCCTGCTGGTCCATTTTGTGAGAATGACCCACCGATAAACCTTAGCGCAGCTTCACCTGGTGGTTTTTGGTCTGGAACTGGGATAGTTAACGAAACCTTAGGAACTTTTGTCCCTGCTATTGCAGGACCCGGCTCTCACGTTATTCAATACAATGTTGTAAATGGAGCATGTTCTGATTTTGATAACATAATTATTAATGTATATGTTGCTGATGATGCCACAATCTTTCCTGCTGGTCCATTTTGTGAGAATGACCCACCGATAAACCTTAGCGCAGCTTCACCTGGTGGTTTTTGGTCTGGAACTGGGATAGTTAACGAAACCTTAGGAACATTTGACCCATCCTTAGCAGGACCTGGCACTTACTTTATTCAATACAATGTTGTAAATGGAGCATGTTCTGATTCGGATGTTATAACTATAACAGTTGCGGGTATGGATGCAACAATCACTCCTGTTGGACCATTTTGTGAGAATGACCCACCGATAAACCTTACTGCAGCTTCACCTGGTGGTTCTTGGTCTGGAATGGGTATAATAGATCCGGTTGCTGGAATGTTTGACCCATCTTTTGCAGGCCCCGGTGTCATCACTATTCAATACGATATTTCTATTGGAGATTGTTCTGATTCAGACAACATTTCTTTAACTGTTAATATGGCACCTGATGGAACAATAAATGATCCGGGAGAGTTTTGTAGCTCTGATGCGCCAATTAATTTGACGGCTAGTACGCCAGATGGGTCATGGGAAGGTCCTGGAATTACCAGTTCTGTTAACGGGACTTTTGATCCTTCGCTTGCGACTGTTGGTGACAATGTCGTGAACTATCAAGTTACAAACGGTTATAATTGTGACGATTATGAAGAAATTATAATCGCTGTTTACGATGCCAATACAATTCCTGTTATTACATCAGTTAATCAATTATATATTGATGACTCTCCAGTTATTTTAACAGCTGATATTATTGGAGGCATCTGGTCTGGGAACGGAATATCAGATCCTTTAACAGGAAGCTTTGACCCTTCTGTTGCCGGAATAGGATTGCATACAATTATTTATTATGTAGAAGTTGGAAGTTGTAATTGGACAGTACAAACTGTAATTCATGTTACTGGGATTAATATCTTTGGATATTTGTATAATGATATAAATGCAAATTGCGTATTTGATGAAGGTGAGGCTATTCCTAATAGACTCATTTACGCTAATCCAGGACCATTTTATGCTTACACAGATGAAGATGGGTATTACAAATTTTTTCTTAATGAGGGTGCTTATACTGTTCACTCTACACCACTTGACTATTATAGTATTTCTTGTCCAGAGAATGGGTTTCAGAATATCATAATTGAAAACACTGAAGACACTTTACAAAACATTAATCTAGGATTATCTCAGACTTTTCTATGTCCACTTTTAAATGTTTCTGTTGTATTAGGAGCAACCAGACCGTGTTTTCATAGTACTATTTCTATCCATTATTCGAATGTGGGGACAATACCAGCTGAAAATGCATATATTGATGTTGAACTAAATCCTGTTATGACTTATGTTTCAAGTACGATACCATATTCTTCGATAAATGGAAATGTTTACAGGTTTGAGCTTGGTAATATAGATTCTTTTGAATTTGAAAATTTCGCTATTACTGTTTATGTTGATTGCGATCTTGACTTACTTGGTCAAACAAGCTGTGTAAGTGCAAACATTTTCCCAAACAGTTCTTGTGAAACAGATTTTGGCAACTGGGATCATTCAAGTGTTTCTGTCGATGGGTATTGTCAGGATAATCTTAACGCATGCTTTTCTATTATCAATACTGGAGATTTTGGAGAAGGAGATATGCAAAACGCTCATGAATACAGAATATTTTCCAATGATAGTCTGATTTTTATTGGAACATTTCAATTACAGGGAGGCGAAAACACAGAAATTTGCTGGGCTACAAATGGAAGCGCTATACGCTTAGAGGCTGACCAACACCCAGAACATCCAGGGAATAGCCATCCACAGTTTACAATTGAAGCTTGTGGTGATGCAAACGGAACATCCTATGGATATATTACCACAACACCCTATAATGATGAAGCCGAATATGTTGATATTGATTGTCGTGTTATCACTGGATCATGGGATCCAAACGACAAAATTGTGCACCCTTCTGGGATAACAGACAATAATTATTTTGAAGGAAATAGAGAGTTAACTTATCTGATAAATTTTCAAAATACAGGTACAGATACGGCATTTACCGTAGTTGTAGTTGATACAATAGATTCTACCCATGATATGATGACTTTTGAAAGAGGAGTTAGCAGTCATCATTGTGAATTAGAGATTTATGATGATGGAATTTTAGTTTGGACTTTCAACGATATTTTATTGCCAGACAGCACAACAAATGAACCCGAAAGTCATGGATTTGTAACGTATACAATTATGCCTGTTGAAATGTCTGAAGAAGATTATGGAACAGAAATAACTAACAATGCTGCAATATATTTTGATTACAATCCTCCGATAATCACAAATACGACTAGGTTAACTTTTTGGGAGTTACCTTTAATCATTACTGAGATAATTTCTGGTACAAATCTTAATTTATCAAACGAAATCTTTCCGAACCCTACAAATCATTCATTCACAATAAAATCAGAAAACACCTCTGCAAATGTCCAAATATTTGACCTAAACGGAAAACTTATAAAATCTATTAACGATTATTCAGGCGAAAAACTTGACATCACCTCCTTTCAAAAAGGTATTTATTTCGTAAAACTGACCAGTAAAGATAATGTGTCGATAGGGAAATTGGTGGTGGAATAATCCAAATGCGATAAAAGAGAATATAGAAAAATCTCAATAACTTTTTTGGTCAAAATCGCAAAATTAGCTGTATTTTTGTTTTTTAATAGGTATCTACATTCTACATCTCTATGAAAACCCAGAAACGCAATAAAGCAAAAATCGGTTTACC
>JAQVEY010000155.1 GCA_028697515.1 Bacteroidales bacterium
TAACGGAGAGTGGTGTGTTGTGATAATTGATGACTGGGGTAGTGACGACGGTACTTTATTTGCAGTTTCAATGAATTTCGATAATTCCATTCTTCCAGTTGATACATGGAGTATGAGTCATACTTACGATTCCAATGATATGACATGGTCAGGTGATGGTATAAATCCAAATTCAGGAGGTACTGCAACAGCAAATCCGACTACACCCGGTGATCAAACATATACCTTTTCGGTTGTAGATGATTTCGGTTGTCAATATGACACTACATTAACAGTTCACGTTAGGAATTTTGACGATGCATTATGTTGTGAATACCCCACTACTTCAGCTGGCACTGACGCCCATGTTTGTACCGACACCTATACTTTTAATGCTACTCTTGGTACAGGAAACACAGGAACCTGGTCAGTAGTCAGTGGTCCCGGTACTGTTAGTTGGGCAAATCAGAATTCACCTCACGCAACTGCCACAGTAGATACTTGGGGAGTATATGAATTTGAATGGACAGAACAACATCTGACACCGACATGTAGTAATTCTGATCAGGTTATAGTTGAATTCTATCCTGTTCCTACAACAACATTTACTTATGATCCGATTTTATGTAATGGAGACCATAGTGTAATCACGTATATTGGAAATGTTGATGCTACGGCAACTTATAACTGGGATTTTGATGGAGCAACAATTGTAAGTGGTTCTGGACAAGGTCCTTACGAAATATACTGGACTTCAGGAGGAACTCATTATATGGCTCTTCAGGTAAGTGCTAACGGTTGCGATTCTCCAGATACACTTGTAAACATTATAAACCCTGCTTTGCTGGAGCATACTTTAGAAGTATTTGACGATCCTTGCTTCGAATCTTGTAACGGACGTGCAGAGATTACTGTAACAGGAGGAACAACACCTTATGATTATTCATGGTCAGCCTCATCCAGTGTTTTAGCAAATGTTTGTGCAGGAGATTACTCTATCACAGTAATAGATGCAAATGGCTGTACAACCGGTGAAGATTTTACTATCAATCAACCACCCGAATTGGTTATTAATGATATTTCATTTACACATTTAACTTGCTATCAATCCGATGATGGAACTATAACTGTTGATGCAGCAGGTGGTACAGGAACAATTTACTATATATGGTCTGATATTGGTAACGGATTATCATCAAGAACAGATTTGATTGCAGGTGACTATTGTGTTACTGTAAAGGATGACAATGGCTGTTCTATAATGGAATGCATTGAAATTACACAACCTGATGAACTTGTAGTTGTTACATCATCTAATGTAGCTATTTGTGAAGGTACCCAAACGGTTTTACAAGCAACGGCTATGGGTGGAACACCTGCATATACATATCTCTGGGATCAAGGAGAGGGTTATAATCCTGCTTCATCTTCACTTACTTTAACACCAGATACCACTACTACTTATTATGTATCTGTTACTGATGCTAACGGATGCGAAAGCAATATAGCTACAATTGTAGTTACCGTAAGCCCCGAAATGGTTATAGATTCAATAATATTACAGCACAACAGATGCTACAACTCCTGCGATGGACGAGCTGAGATAGTTATGCATGGCGGATTATATCCGCTACAGTACAGTTGGGGTTCTCCAAATCATATTTATGATGGTTTATGTGAAGGCATTTACACTGTTACAGTCACTGACCTTATCGGTTGTACTGTAAGTGACATGTTTATCATTACAGAACCTACACAATTAACTTATACATATACAACAGAACCGGCAACATGTAATGGTTATGATGACGGAGAAGCTAGTATTTTTGTACAAGGAGGGGTTCCACCTTATACATATCTCTGGCCAAACGGTCATGATGAATCAACAATAAATACTTATGCTGGCACATATACAGTAACTGTATTGGACGATCATTTATGCAGAATTACAGCTCCATTTACTATTGAGCAACCCGATGCCATTTATGTATTACCTGTTGGAAACCGCACAATATGTCAGGGACAATCAGCAACATTGACTTCCCAGGCAACAGGTGGAACTCCATATTATGATTTTCATTGGAGCGGAAATGATGGAAGCGTGTATAATTCAAATCTTTATGTTGTTAGTCCAACACAAAATACTGTTTACACCCTTATTGTAACAGATTCACATGGATGTTCAAGCTCTCCAGTTATATCTACTGTATATGTAAATCCGGATCTTGAGATTTTATCAGTAACAACGAGTAATGACACTATTTGTCCCGGAGATCCCGCAATTATTCATGTAGCTGTTCAAGGAGGAAACGGAGGACCTTATCTAATGACTTTACAAAACGGTAATGTTGTACCATCTCCTTTTAGTGTATATCCTGACTCTACAACAATGTATTATATTCAACTTGCAGACATGTGTGGAACTCCTACTGTTGTTGATTCAATTTTAATAAATGTAAGACCAAAACCATCAAATGTTTTTGTCGCTGAAGATATTGCTGGTTGTCCTCCATTTGCAGCTCAATTCTATGAGCAATCTCCTGATTTAGCACAAACATATTTATGGGATTTTGGGGATAATGGATTTGCAACATCTAAAAGCCCAATTCATATTTATGAAAATCCTGGCGTGTACTCTGTAAGCCTTGAGGTCAGAGATTTCTTTGGTTGCAAACATGAAAGGACAGTAGATAATATGATTACTATCTACCAAAGTCCAACTGCAAACTTCAGCGCTAGTCCAGAAATTGTTTCCATGCTTGCTCCCGAAGTAGAATTCACAAATTATTCGCTAGATGCCATCAATAATTATTGGTATTTTGGTGATGGAGATAGCTCTTTGTTTGTTAACCCACGCCACATGTATCCAAGTATTGGAGAATATGAAATAACTTTAATTGTAGAAAGCATTAACGATTGTACAGACACTACCACAAGATCAATTATTGTACAAAATGAATTTGCATTTTATATGCCTACATCATTTACTCCAAACGGAGATGGAATGAACGACTGTATGAGGCCTTGTGGTAATGGTATTGATAAAAACAATTTCAAAATGCTTATTTATGACAGATGGGGTAATTTAGTTTTTGAAACAGACGAGTTTGATCCGGACGTTGCTTGTGATGCATGTAGCGAAGGTGCTTGGGACGGAACTGATAACGGAAGTAGAGCAAAAGGAGATGAAATATTACCGAATGGTTTATATCATTGGTATTGTGAATTTAAAGACTGGAATGGTACCATATTTAATGAACAAGGGACGGTAACACTAATAAGATAAAAAAAAAGCTGCAATAAAATGCAGCTTTTTTTTTAATACAATTGCTTTATCTCATTTTTGATAAAATCTATAGCTTCTTGAGTCGGTGATTTCTCAATCTCGATAAGCTTTTCAAAAATTACTTGACTATATTTAATCGCATTTTCATTCTGATCCATTCCATCAAGACACATATTCAACAATTTAACTGTCTTTTCTTTTGCATTTCTTATTTGTTCCCATGCATCAACTGACAAGTATAATTGTTGGGATAAATTATGTTCAAACTCACTACGAATTAAAACCAACATTTCTTTATGAAGTTGTTGAACAGTCATATTCGGAGTTTGTAATCTCATAATTACTGAATTTGGGGAAATTCTCTCAAGAAAAAGAATTATTCTCTCATAAGCTTGCAATCTCAAAGGAGTAATTATCTTTTGGTTTTGTAGAACTATCTGCAAACGACGATTTTCATTTTCTTTCTGTAAAACTGTCTTTAAAACAAATAAAGCTGTAAAAAATACAACCAATGAAGGGATGGTAATTTTCAAAATTTCTGTTAACATATAATTTTTTTTTAGTTTATGTTTTACAATATTATATAATTAAAATTTATGATGTTATCTTAGCAAATAAAATTTTATAAACAATTAGTATGGAAAAAGTATCAGACAGATTAAACAAAATGGCTGTTTCAGCAACTCTTGCAATGGCTCAAAAAAGCAGAGACCTTCAAGCTCAAGGGGTTGATATAATAAATCTTAGCATAGGAGAACCAGATTTTGACACTCCAGAACATATAAAAGAAGCTGCAAAAAAAGCAATTGATGATAATTTTACTCATTACCCACCTGTTCCCGGATATGATTCTTTAAGAAAAGCTATTGTCAACAAGTTCAAAAGGGAGAACAATTTAGATTATTCTGTTGATCAAATCGTTGTTTCTACAGGAGCAAAACATTCTATTATCAATGTTTTTCTATCCATATTAAATCCAGGTGATGAAGTTATAGTACCAGCACCTTATTGGGTAAGCTACGTTGATATGGTAGGACTTGCAGAAGGCATACCTGTTGTAATAAAATGTGACATTAATTCGGATTTTAAAATGACTGCAACTCAATTAGAATCTGCAATTACTACCAAAACCAGAGCGATAATTTTTAGTTCTCCATCTAATCCTACTGGAAACCTTTATTCTAAAGAAGAATTAAAAAATCTAGCATCAGTAATTTCAAAACATCCAAATATTATTGTTTTATCTGATGAAATATATGAACATATTAACTTTGTAGGAAAACACGAAAGCATTGCTCAATTCTCGGAAATAAAAGACAGAGTTGTTGTTGTAAATGGAGTATCAAAAGGATATGCTATGACAGGTTGGAGAATAGGATATATCGGAGCTCCAGCATGGATTGCAAAAGCAGTCACAAAATTACAAGGACAGTTTACTTCGGGTGCATGTACAATTGCACAAAAGGCTGCAGAAGCTGCATTAAATGCTGGTTCTGAACAATGCAAAGAAATGACAGCAATTTTCAAAAAACGTAGAGATATTGTTCTTAACTTTATGAAAGATATCCCTGGTTTTAAAACAAATCTACCTGAAGGTGCTTTTTATGTATTCCCTGAAGTATCATTTTTCTTTGGTAAAAAATATGAAAATTATACGATTAAAGATTCTAACGATTTAGCCTTATACTTACTAGACAAAGGACATGTTGCAACTGTTGGCGGAACTGCTTTTGGTTCGCCCGAATGTCTAAGATTTTCTTATGCGACCAGTGAAGAGTTAATGCTTGAGGCTCTAACTCGAATAAAAAATGCCTTAGCTCTGCTTAAATAGTTTTAAATATAGTTTTCAAATATTATCGGTTAATAAAGCATTCTATTAACCGATATTTTTATTATCCCATTTTGTTTTTTTTGTTAAATTTGCTTATTATATAGTTAAATCGAAAAAACATGAAAATACTGATTTCAATTTTTGCATTTATGTTCCTGTTTGTAAGTCTTATGTCACAAAACACGACCTACTATTCCTTTGAACAAGCATTGATAAATGATAATGTTAGAAGCATTGAAGAAGATATCAATGGAAATATTTGGATTGGGACTATCAGTGGTATTACTACTTTTGATGGTATCGACTTTACCTCATATACAACCACAGAAGGCTTAGGAGGTAATATTGTTTATGACATTTGTGCTCATTCGTCAGGAGATGTTTATGCAGCAACGTCGGGAGGACTATCAAAATTCGATGGTAGTACATGGACAAATACGGGAATTGGAGATGGATTACCCTCAAATACAATTTGGAGTGTCGAAGAAGACAACTATGGTAATATATGGATTGGGACTTCTGATATGGGAGTTGTATATTATGATGGTTTAATATGGACAGCATATAGCACAAGTGATGGACTTGTTTCAAATGGCGTTAAAACAATTTTCGTTGACAGAAGTGATAATGTTTGGTTTGGTACAGGTAACGGACTATCTGTTTATAATGGTAGTTCATTTAAAACACATAATACCTCTACAGGTTTACCTGGATTATTAGTTAATTCAATTATTCAGTTATACAATGGAAATATTGCTGTTGCAACAAATGGTGGAATTGGAATCTATAATTATCACGAATGGCAATCAATTACAACAGCTGAAGGTCTGCCGACAGCTAATGTTTTAAGTTTACAAGAAGATTACAATCAAAATCTTTGGATTGGTTCAGCGTCCGGACTAACAAAATATGATTGGCTTAGTTTCGATACATATACTTATAATGACGGTTTAACAAATACTATTGTTAGCAAACACATTAT